>JAACDS010000377.1 GCA_009936895.1 Pseudomonadota bacterium | reverse complement strand
AGGTTAGATCGGGAAAGAATGATATCGGGACCGCGATTAGTCTGCTCGATCTTAAGTAGTAGGCATCGGATGCTCTCGCCAGGGGCATGATCTTCGCCGGGAACACGCTCGCGAGGTGGCAAGATCGCCTCGGCCTTACCGAGGTCAACTACCAAGTCGCCGCGCTCGCGGCGACGGACGATGCCAGTGACGATGTCGCCAACAGTGTCTTTATAATCATCGTAGATACGGTCTTTTTCAAACTGGCGTATGCGCTGCATGATCGCTTGGCGGGCAGTCTGCGCGGCGATACGACCGAGATAGGCCGGATCGATTTCCTTCTCGATAGTCTCACCGACTTGAACGTCCGCGTTGACTTGGCGTGCCTTCTCAACGTGGATTTCGAGATCATCATCTCCCACAGAGTCCACGACCTGTAATACAGTCCATGCCTTGAGAGAACCGGTCTTTGGATTAATCTCAACACGGATATCTTGACCCACACCGACACCCTTTTGGGCAGCGCTCGCGATCGCACTCGAGATGGCTTCGATCATGTCTGAGCGACTGATCCCCTTCTCTTTTTCCATGTATTCTAAAACTGATAGTATTTCGTGGCTCATTGGGTGCTAAAAATAAAAAAAGCAGGCATAAGGCCCGCTTTTAAAGTGTTATTAGATTTAAAAGTGAACTTGTCAGAATATAGTGCGCTTAGCCCTTGTCAAGGTACCTGTATAGAGGAATTAAATTCGGAGAATCGAAGCGCACTCCGTTCATTTATGCTTGTAGCGATCCAATGCGTACACATCTTCCGCAATTAACTTTTGCCCTGCTAGCTGAATTCCCAGGGCTCCGCCATTCTGGCACACCACTGAATTCATGAAAACCGTCATTGTCTATTCTGGAGGCCTCGATTCGACCGTCCTCCTCTATCCCTTACGTCAGGCAGGTCATGACCTACACGCTCTCTCTGTGGACTACGGTCAACGCCACCGTTGCGAGCTCGAACGCGCCGCCGCGATCTGCGAAGAACTAGACATTCCCCAGCCCGTCGCGAATCTTTCGGCGCTCCAACCACTCCTTGCTGGTAGCAGTCTAACCTCATCTGAGATCGAAGTCGCCGAAGGGCACTACACGGAAGAGAATATGAAGAGTACGGTCGTGCCGAATCGTAATATGATCTTACTCTCCGTCGCGACTGGTCATGCTCTCTCGATCAAGGCGGGACAAATTGCCTACGCCGCTCACTCTGGTGATCACGCAATCTACCCCGACTGCCGTAGTGAATTTGCCGATGCGATGAGCAACGCGATTAGGCTCGCCGACTGGGAAAAGGTCGAGCTTATCCGCCCTTTCGTCGACTGGACAAAGGCTGACATCGTGCGCCGCGGTGCCGAACTTAGGGTGCCTTTTGCTAAAACATGGTCTTGCTACAAGGGCGGCGACCTCCACTGCGGTCGCTGCGGCACCTGCATCGAGCGCCGCGAAGCCTTCGACCTCGCCAAGGTCAACGACCCCACCCCCTACGCCGAAAACGCCCCAAGCGTCGCGAACCTTCGCGCAAACGACTGGCGACTTTGAGCATCAAAATCTGCCTATCTCTACCAACGCGCCTATTCCACATTCCATCTCCTAAATATCATGCTAACCTGTAGCAAAACCTACCGCGACATCCCCTTCGCCCACCGCCAACACCGGCACAATGGCCACTGCTCCCTCATACACGGGCATAACTGGGCAATCACCCTCACCTTCGCCTGTCAGAAAACTGATGCCAACGGTTTCGTCGTCGACTTTGGTGACTTGAAATATCTCAAAACCTGGATCGCCCAAAATCTCGACCACGCCTGTCTTTTCAATGAGAGCGACCCGGAGAGCGAAGCCCTCCTTGCTCAATTTGGGCACCTCTTTAAGGCTTACGTCTTACCCAACACCTCCTGCGAAGGCCTCGCGCAACATCTTCATGGAGTTTTTAACCCCATGGTGCGTGCGCAGACAGAAGATCGCGTCTGGGTCACACAAGTCGAGATCGAGGAAGATTCTAAAAACTCGGCCACCTACCTGCCGGACTAGCCGTAATCCTAGTATTTGCCATCGAGATATTTCGCCCAGAGATAACTGAAGGACCATGCAAAATCGCGTGGGCGATTACTCAGCCAATTTTTCAACTCCTCTAAATCAATCCAGCGGCCTTCGACCACTTCAATTGGGTCCAATATGAATGGCCCCTCCGATTGGCAGGTGTAGACCCAGACAAATTCGTTGCCAGTCGGCTCGCAGGGGGCTTCTTTAAAGAGGCGCTTTAGATCAACAGGACCGCGCAAGCCGATCTCTTCGATGAGTTCTCGTCCAGCCGCTTCGTCGTAGTCCTCGCCAGCATCGACATGCCCGGAGCAGGAACTCACCCATTTGCCCGGCGCAGTATCTTTGCGCATGGAGCGACGTTGTAGATAAATTTGTCCCGCTTTATTAAACACAAAGACATGGATTGCGCGGTGCAGAAGCTCCTCACGGTGCACAACCGAGCGTGGTTCTTGCCGCAGGACATTGTCGCTTCTATCGACGACGTCGAAAATATCGGTGACGGGCATGATCGTAATTAGCTAGAATGATATGAGCTGTCTTTTTGGACTAATCAAAACCTACTATGCCTTACTGTGAGGAGCGAGCCTAAGTATGTGACATTTCGTAAACAATTTATGAATGGTCACAATCTAGAAGACCTAATGGTTCATCTTAAACATCCATGGCATGACGCCTGAGTTCACTTTAAAGTCATTAAGCGTGAGCTTACTAACCCATTCTCCATTTTCAAAGCTCTCGACCTCCTTCGCAATAGGCATACCAAGCTCACGGACATAATTCTTATATACGATGCTATTCACAAGGCCGCTACGAAGGTCAAGGTGGACAACTTTACGCTGAAGATACGTGCGTATATCGATGAAATAATCAACTTGGTAGCCGCTATCGAGCGTCACGCGGATCTGGTGGCAAATGTAACCTTCGGTCGGAACGGTATCGACATATTCGATCTCTTTTCCCCTCGCATAGGGATAAAGTAGATGGCTACCAAGGAGCGAGCTGTGTTTGAAGCGTCTCGCCTCGGACTCTTTCATCGATTCTGGCTCGGTTTTGTTCCCAGTTATTTTTTTCCAAGCATTCGTGCCGTCGTACACCAACACCTGATGACTCCGATTGTCACGGATCATCATCTTTATGAGATCTGGTTTCTTTTGGTAGGCATTCAGCTCAAGCACAGCCTCCTCAAGTTTGAGTGTCCCGCTTAGCTTGAGGCTCGAAATTTGATCCCATTGCTCGGCGCCCCCTAAGCCGTCGTTGTAATAACGGGTGAGAATTCTTGCGAGTCGCCCTTTTCCAAGGTCAGGCATGGGGCTTTGCTGGATGATGGCATTGGTCTGCTCTGTGGGCATAGTCAAAGTGTCGCCCAATGCTTTTGAATCGCTCTCGCCTGAAAGCGTGGCAAAAAGCCCGAGTGAAGTGATTAGGCAAAAAATAGACCGTTTGAGAGTCATAGTAGTTATATGTTCATACGCATCTGGCACCGAAGGACAAGTACTGTTCCCTGCTGTTTTTAATGGTCTATAACAAATCTGGATCGACTCAGTCCATCTTTTGAAAACGAAAATAGTGGACTTGCTGCCCTCAACAAGACACTCCTCTGGTATTATAAATGGCAGTTTTTAACTATAAGGCGCGTGAGAAAGATGGCACGATTGTAAGCGGCACGATCGAGGCTCCCGAGCGCCGCCTCGCCATGCAGCGCCTACAAGCGAAAGGGCTCAGCCCAGTGACCTTAAAGGAAGGAGCCACTGGAACACCTTCTGCCTTGGCCAGACTAGGCGAACGCGCAAAGGCACTACGGAGCAACCGCAGTAAAAAAGACGGCAATGAAAATTCTCAAAAGACCCGCGGAGCCAAAAGTGAAAGAGTCGGCCTCCTCATTCTCAAGCGCTTGATGGAGCTCCACGGTTCTGGTTTACCCGTCGGCGACTCCATCCGTATACTCAGTCAACGCCTCAGCGATAAGGAGCAGCGTGCCACTGCGCAAACGCTCTGGCGCGACCTCAGTGAGGGTTCCACATTGGCAGGGGCTATGTCGCGCCAAACTCGCTGCTTCCCAAGCTCGATCAGCTACGTAATTGAGGCGGGCGAGGCAACCGGCAACCTCGGCCCTATTTTGAGCAAAGTAATCGATTACCTTGAAGAGAAGGAAGCGATACGCAAAAAGATGATCGCGAGTATGGTTTACCCAGCCTTCATTTGCACAGTCGCAATTGCAGTCGTCATCCTTTTTATGACGGTACTATTGCCACAAATTCAAGGCATGCTGGATCGTCTAGGTGGTGAGATGACTTGGAGCGCTCGCATATTAATCGATGGTTCATCCTTCATCGCGCAGATCGGCCCCTTTTTTCTGCTTGGACTAATTATCGGTATTATAGGTTTCCAACAATGGCGGCGCTCCGAATCTGGACTGGGCCACACCGACTCATGGCTTTTAAAACTGCCACTGCTAGGCAAAATCTTTTACTTAGGCGAACTCTTCCAAGTCGGTAACTTGATCAGCACATTCCTAGAAAGTGGCATCAATACAACCGAGACCTTGCGCCTAACCGAGCGCACCGTGAAAAATACCAAACTGCGTGAACGCTTCAACACTGCACGAGGTCAGGTCAACGAAGGGCTCTCAATCGCACAGGCCTTTCAAAGAAACCAATTCATGCCCGACCTCGCGGTCGACATATTAACGGTCGGTGAAAATACCGGTAATCTTGCCCACAGCATGAACGAAATTACCAAGGGGTTTCGCAATGAATTAACGGCGCGCCTCACTAAATTGACTACACTTGTTTCAACCGGCGCCTTGATCTGTGCTTTCATCCTCGTTGCTCTGATAGCTATGGGTATTGTTACCAGCGTATTCCAGGTCAGCCGAAGTCTCTCCTAGTGCTTGAGTCAGTTTGATCGGCAGTCTAAAGGATATGTGCGTGCCCTCCCCCACTTTACTCTCAGCCGCGACTGTGCCGCCGTGTAACTGCACGATATGTTTGACAATACTTAGGCCAAGCCCAGTGCCCCCAGTCTCCCGCGACCGTCCTTTATCCACCCGATAAAAACGCTCGAATAGGTGCGGGAGATGTTTCTTTGGAATACCAGGACCATCATCAATAACGGAGCAATGCACATCTCCCGATTCAGGCTCGAGCACGGCCTCCAATCTGATTGACCTAAACTCTGGCGCATAGCGAAAAACGTTTTCTACAAGATTATCCAAAACTTGATTGATCCGATATCGATCAAAAGAAAACGGGTCCACCGCCTCATCGACCTTTACTTCAATTCTCTGCCTACAAGCATCAAGCCGACTATAATAACTTTCAGCGACTTCAGTAAAAAGAGATTCAATGGACTGCTCTACCGGCTCGATTAGGTAGGGCTGCGACTCTAATCTTGAAATAGTTAACAAATCCTCGACGAGCCGGTGAAGGCGCCCCGCGTTTTTTAAGATTTTCTTCGTAAAGCGATCTCGCATCTTGCTATCAATCACCGCCTTGTCGTCGGTCAATGTTTCCGCGAACCCTTTAATGATAGTCAATGGCGTACGTAACTCGTGTGAAGCATTGGCCACAAATTTACGTCGACTGGCTTCCAGGTCTTTTTGCTTTGTAATGTCATGCATGACAAGAAGCGTCGAGTAAGTGCCCTCGGGATGCATGCCCTGCACCATTGAGCAAGAAACTTCAAACCATAGTTTTTTCTTTCCCTGATTGATCTTGATCCGTGTTGGTTCGTTGTCGACTTGAGTCGCTGCTGAATCTAAATGTTCCAACAAAGCACTCGAACGAAGCACTTCCTCTAGACTCATGCCTTGGATTGGAAGACCCTCATGAAATATCCTCTCTGTAGATCGATTGGCGTATTCCACCACATGATCTTGGTTAAATACGATCACTGCTTCCTGAACTGCGCCTAGGATGACGTCAATCTGCTCTGAATAATCGTTCTTTTGTATGATAGACTGATTATTAGAATCAATGAGTTCGTTTATCGAATCAACAAGACCAAGTGCTCCGATTTTTCGTAAAGTCTCTCTAGAGTCTTCCGGTATTAAACGCCTTTGCGAACAGACCGAATCTTCAAGCTCATGTAAGAGACGGCTCAATCGTAAGATATGACGAAAGAGTAAAAGCGATAAGAGCAGCAATAAAATTGTAGAAAACCAGAGCATGTTAGACGAAAGAGCGAAATGACCCAGTTATAAGCCAAATCCAAATTATAAGACAAGTTAATCAGCAGCTGACTAAGCTCAAGTAACTAAGGCAAGGTCCCCTAGTGTATTCGCACTAGATATCGACCGCCCGGTAACCGACGCCACGCACCGTCTCAATCATGTGCGCATGTTGTCCGAGTTTCTCCCGTACGCGGCGCACATGGGTATCTACAGTACGCGTCTCGATATCTGTATCGTAATGCCAAACATTAACCAATAAATGATCTCGCGATTGCACGCGTCCCTTTCGCTCCATGAGAAGTTTGAGTAGACGAAATTCGGTCGCTGTCAGTACAACATTTCTACCATCAACCTTCAACTGGTGCAGATCTTCGTCGATGACCACACCCCCGATCTCAATTCGTGACTGCCCAGCGGGTTCCGAAGGCGCGCCTGAGCGCTTGAGCATTTTGCTAATCCTAAGCATCAACTCATTGGTATTAAATGGTTTAGATACATAATCTTCGGCTCCGGCTTCTAAGCCTTTAATTCGGTCCTCGACCTCACCGCGCGCACTCAGAAATATGACGGGAATATCCTTCATCGAAGGATCCGCGCGGACAATGCGGCATAACTGTATGCCGCTGAGTTCGGGCATCATTATATCCAAGAGCATCAAGTCTGGTTCAAACTCGCGCACTTTGACAACAAAGCCCAAGGGATCGTTTAATGTCGCTACTCGATACCCTTCTTGCTCAAGTCTATACTGTAAAAGTTCGGTAACGTCAGACTCATCGTCTACGACCAAAACACGATGCATTTTTTGCGCGCTCATACTTGTTTATAATCAGCTATGCAAACAGTTTGATTTTTAAAGGCCTAGAAATTTAGGACGTCTTAATAAAACCACCTGTTCTACCAAAAAACATGATGGGTCAACGCTTAAACCCAAGTCTAAACCCTTTCCGGCCGATTTAACTCGGATGAGACTCCGCCGTAACACAACTGAGACAATCGACCAGAAGGCTTTTCCGTTAAAATTGTTTGTTAGTGCGACTTTTCGCCAGAGCGAGCCTCCAGATGCACCATTAGAATGCTGATGTCTGCGGGGTTCACGCCACTGATACGACTCGCCTGCCCCAAAGAGCTTGGAGCAATCTCGACCAGCTTCTGAGCGCTCTCGCTGCGTAGCCCCTTAACTTCGGTAAAATCAAAGCCCTCGGGTAACTTGATCTTGTCAATGTGCTTTAGTTTCTCGATCTGCTTCAGTTCGCGATCTAAGTAGCCTTTAAAAACCACACGATAATGCACCTCTTCTCGAACCTCCTTAGATTCCGCCTTCATTGCTTCGGGGAAGTCCTCCTGGGAATGAGATCGCCGCAGGTGTAGAGCATAGCTTTCCCCTGCCCTGCGCTCGACCTCTAGACGATCCGTCCATTCAAGCACCTTCGAGGACTTCTCTTTAATTCTCATAAGCCTTTGTTTATCAACGAGTTGTAGTCTTTCTATTGTGTCAACTAAGCGTAATTCTGCACTCGGATGATTGAACAAGAGCCGGTGTTCTGCGCGGCTGGAAAACATACGATATGGCTCCTTCGTGCCCTTTGTCACTAAGTCATCAATGAGTACTCCTAGATAAGCCTCGTGGCGCTTCAAAACCAAGGCTTCCTGCCCGCGAATCTTTTGTACGGCATTGACACCGGCAATCAATCCCTGCCCTGCCGCTTCTTCGTAACCTGAGGTCCCGTTGATCTGACCCGCAAAGAAAAGGTTTTCAACCTTCTTGGATTCCAATGAGGGAAAAAGCTGTGTCGGCGGCGCAAAATCGTATTCCACTGCATAAGCTGGCCTCATCATGTGGACACCCTCTAAACCCTCGATACTTCGCAACATGTCCAACTGCACACCAAAAGGCAAACTCGTGGAGAGACCGTTGATATACCATTCGTTAGTATTCCGCCCTTCGGGTTCTAGGAAAAGCATGTGGCGCTCCTTATCAGCGAAGCGGACGAATTTATCTTCGATGCTAGGACAATAACGCGGCCCCGTGCCTTCGATCTGCCCAGAATACATCGGTGAGAGGTGCAGATTATCCGTCACCACTTGTCGCGTGTCTGCACCCGTGTAAGTCATCCAGCAAGAAACCTGATCCTGCCCAGGCAACCACCCTAACTTTCGTTGGTGCGGGTGTTCCACGTGGAACAATTCGTGTTCCGAGTTCCGTACATTCTCCTCCGATTGTTCCACGTGGAACACATTTTCAATTCCACGCGTGTCGTAAAACGCAAAGAGCGTGGGGTCTATGTCGCCCTTCTGCTCTTCTAACTGGCTAAAATCAATGCTACTGCCAAGAATGCGCGCTGGCGTGCCAGTTTTCAGGCGCTCTAGCTCAATTCCTGCCTCCAAAAATGAACCGGAAAGCCCTTCCACAGAGAAATCACCCATTCGCCCGCCTTTATTGGTATTCTTGCCCACATGCATCAACCCCCGAAGAAATGTGCCCGTAGTGACAACAACAGTCCTCGCGTAAAATTCAACCTCGAGATTAGTGCGTACGCCGACAACCTTGCCGCCTTCGTAGATAAGCCCTTGAACCATAGCTTGAAACAGGTCTAGGTTCTTCTGTAACTCAAGCACATGCTTCATACGATATTGGTAAGCCTTCTTGTCGCATTGCGCTCTAGGCGCCTGGACAGCTGGCCCCTTAGAGGCATTAAGTAATCGAAATTGGATCGCAGTGGTATCTGTATTAATTGCCATCTCTCCGCCAAGCGCGTCGATCTCTCGCACCATGTGGCCTTTGGCTTGGCCGCCTATTGCAGGGTTACAGCTCATTTGAGCGATCGTATCGAGGTTGCCAGTCAGCATCAGCGTGTTTGCACCAAGCCGCGCAGAGGCTAGGGCGGCTTCACAGCCCGCATGACCGGCGCCACAGACAATCACGTCGTAGGGATGACCTTTCCCAAACTTTAATCCTGAGCTCATTTACCGATACAAAATTGTTTAAAAAGCCTATCAAGCATGCGCTCATTATCAACACGTCCGACCACTTGCCCAATGTGTTCTACTGCGTCACGCATGTCGGCAACAATCAGCTCAGAGTGATCGCCCGATTTCAACTTTGATGATGCAAGTTCCAGTGCATCAACAGCTTCTCCAAGTGAAGCGGCATGGCGTGCGTTAACCACCACGCCATCGCTCTGCCCATGCGTCAGACTATCATCGATGGATTTCTGCCAAGTTTCTCGCAACTCGGCGAGACCCGTCCGCTCGAGGAGGGAAGTGCGCACATGCTTTAAATCTGGCAAGTAATCAGCAAATGATTGGGCACTTGGTAAATCAGTTTTGTTCTCGACCACAATCGTATTCGCTGGATTCATTCGTCGCAGCAAGGAATCTGGTAGGGTGGGGGAGGGCATGTTGGCATCGAGCATGAGCAAAAAGAAATCCGCTGTCTCAGATTGCTCGATCGTGTGGTCTATCCCGATCTTTTCAATCGCGTCGCCAGCCTCATGTAAACCCGCTGTATCCAGAATCTCGATACGCCATGGTCCCACCATCATAAAGGCAGAAATATAATCGCGTGTTGTGCCCGGGATATCACTAACAATCGACCTTTCGGCACCTGTTAGTGCATTAATTAAGCTACTTTTACCTACGTTAGGTTCGCCT
>JAACDS010000376.1 GCA_009936895.1 Pseudomonadota bacterium | reverse complement strand
GATGCTGAAACCGGGCAAACGGTGCTGGACGCGACGCTGGCCCCCCCTGGTTAGATCGCGGAAAAGTACGTCACACCTTCACAAAAATGTGACGTGACGCGGCGGGATGAATTAAGCTAGTCCGCTATTGCGAAGCGTGCGGCGAACCCCATGAGACTGAAACAAATCAAGCTTGCTGGCTTTAAGTCTTTTGTAGACGCCACCACGGTAACCTTGCCCGGAAATCGTTGCGCGGGCGTGGGTCCGAACGGTTGCGGCAAGTCCAATATCATCGATGCCGTGCGCTGGGTAATGGGTGAAAGTTCTGCGAAACAGCTTCGCGGCGAGAACCTGACAGACGTGATCTTCAACGGCTCCAATACCCGTAAGCCCAATAATGCGGCCAGCATTGAACTGATCTTCGACAACAGCGACGGACGTATTGGTGGTGAGTACGCGGCCTATGCCGACATTGCCATTCGCCGTGAAGTAAGCCGGGACGGCCAGTCGAACTATTTGCTGAACGGCAGTCGCTGCCGGCGGCGCGACATACAGGATATTTTCCTTGGCACCGGCTTTGGTCCGCGCAGCTATTCCATTATCGAGCAGGGCATGATTTCCCAGCTGGTCGAGGCCAAGCCTGAAGAGCTTCGGGTTTATTTGGAAGAAGCCGCGGGAATTTCGAAATACAAAGAACGGCGGCGCGAAACCTACAATCGGATCAAGCACACCCGGGAAAATTTAGAGCGCATCAACGACATTCGCGAAGAGCTGGGGCGCCAGCTGGATCGTTTGCAGCGACAGGCTCAAGCGGCGGAACGTTATCGAACGCTGAAGACCGAAGAATCTCTGCTCAATGCTCAGCTGTACGTGCTGCGCTATCAGGCACTGAAAGTGGGACTGGGCCAGCGCGAGCAAAACATTCGCAACCTCGAAGTGGATTTGGAAAAGGCCATTGCCGAACAGCGGCGGGTAGAAGCCCAGATCGAGGGGCAGCGCAAAGGGTTTTCGGAGCAAACCGAAAGAGTCAACAGCGTGCAGGAACGCTTCTACAAGCTTGGTTCACAAATCACCCATACCGAAGAAAGCTTGCAGTTCAACAAGCGGCGTCTTGCCCAACTCAATGAAGAATTAGAGCGCGCTCGCAAACGAAGCGCTGAAGCCAATCAGCAGGTCACGAGCGACGATGAACAGATTCAACGGATGCAGGCAGAAGTGACTGAGCTTCAGCCTCAAGTGGAATCGCTGGCAGAAGCCGACCGATCGGTGCAGGACGCGTTGGCGGACGTGGAAAATCAAAATAAGGACTGGCAGCAACGCTGGGATGCGTTCAATCAGCAGTTTTCTGCCAATGAACAAGAAGCGCAGGTGCATACCTCTCGAATCGAATACCTGCAGCAGCTCATCGCGCGGCTGGATAGCCGAGCTCGAGAATTGGCCCGACTGTCATCGGATCAGCCTAAGCAAGAAGGTCAGTTGGTCGAGCAAATGGCGCTTGAAATCGATGGTTTGGAAACTCAGAGCCGCTCTCTGGACGAGCTGATGGCTGATTGTCGTGAGGAACTTTCTGGTGTTCGGCAGGCGACGCAAGGGCTAGAGCAATCCTTGGAGACTGTTCGAGGTCAGGTGCAAGAGCTTCGTCAGCAAGCGGCGAATTTGCAGGCCATACAAGACGCCGCACTTGTTAGCAACGTACCCGAGGCAGAGAACTGGATAAACGACAACGATCTGTCCGACGCTCAACGACTGGGGCAGAACCTGTCGGTGGTGCCCGGTTGGGAAGGCGCAGTGGAATCGGTGCTGGGGCGCTTTATGCAGGCGTTGCAAGTCGACGATCTTACGGGATTTGCTGGCACGCTCAGCCAGCTGGCGGAAGGAGATCTGGCCTTAGTGGAGTCGCGAGCTACGGATGCTGTTGATGCACGCAATGAAGCGCTCGCTCTGCCTACCGTGCGTTCCTTGCTGCGTGATCGTTCGCTGGCCGGTAGTTCGCTGCTCTATGGCGTATTTGCTGCGGAATCTGCTGACGTAGCTTTGAGCAAACGTCACCAGCTGGCGCCGGGTCAGAGCATCATCACTCGCGAGGGCTTTTGGGTAGGGCCGGATTGGATGCGTGCCTTGCACGACGCAGATCAAACGCAGGGCATCATAGAGCGCGGACGGGGGATTGAATCGTTAGCGCTGGAAATCGAGGAAGCCGAAGCACAGCTAGCGAAACGGGTGGATCAACGTCAGGCAGCACGCATTCAGATTGAAACGTTGGAAGCCAAGCGTGAAGAGCTACAGCGTCAGGCTAACGAGCTGAATCAAAGTTTGAGCGATCGACGCACAGACCATGGGGTGACCCGCGTAAAGCTGGAAGAGGCAGCGGCCCGGCAGGAGCAACTTCGCAAAGAGTCGGCAGAGGTGGCTGAACAGGTCACCCAGGAAAAGAGCCGGCTGGAGCAAACGCGCAGTGCCTTAACAATTGCCGAGTCCGTACGTAGCGAACAGAGTGCGGGGAAGGCAGATCTGACCGAGCAACGCGAGCAGCTGGGTGCACATTTGCAGCTCAGCCGTGATGCCGCACGCGCCAGCAGAGATAAATTCCACGCGGTCAACGTGCGTTTGGAGTCTGTGTAGTCTCAGCTGACGGTAAGTCTGACGGCTCGGGAGCGGGTACGAAATCAACAAACCCAGCTAGCGGAACAGATGAAGGGCGTTCAGCAAGGGATTGAAGAAAGTGAGAGACCCATTCCCGAACTGGAAACCCAATTAAAGACACAGCTAGCGAGTCGCGTAGGCGTTGAACAGGAACTGACGCAAGCCCGCGGTAACCTAGAAACGTTGGAATCTGGTATTCGGACACTGGAGGCTCAGCGAAGCAGCGTTGCTGAAGGCGTGGCCAAGGTACGTGAAGGCTTGGAAGCCGAGCGCGTCCAGCGTCAAGGGATGGCGGTACAGGAGAGCAATCTGCTGGAACAGTTAGGTAGCACCGGTCATGAGCTAGAAGTGGTTCAGCAAGGTATGCCTGACGAGGCCACAGAGGCCGCATGGGTAGAAGAAATCGAGCGTATGTCTCGCCGCATTCAGCGTCTTGGTGCCATTAACTTGGCGGCAATTGAAGAGTTCGATACAGAGTCTGAGCGCAAGAACTATCTGGACGCGCAAGCGGCGGACCTTGAAGAAGCACTGGATACGCTGCTGGAGGTCATGCAGAAGATCGACAAGGAAACCCGCGTCCGTTTTAAGGAAACCTTTGACGCCGTGAACACAAAACTCGGTGAGTTGTTTCCGAAAGTATTTGGCGGTGGCAGCGCGACGCTGGAGCTGACTGGGGATGATATGCTCGATACGGGTGTGACGTTGATGGCGCGTCCTCCGGGCAAAAAGAATTCGTCCATTCACCTGCTCTCGGGCGGTGAAAAAGCGATGACCGCCGTGGCGCTGATTTTTGCGATTTTCCACCTCAATCCAAGCCCGGTGTGTTTGCTTGATGAGGTTGATGCACCCTTGGATGATATGAATGTGACGCGTTTTGCTGCGCTGATCCGCGAAATGTCCGAGTCGGTGCAGTTTTTGGTGATCACGCACAATAAGATCACCATGGAAATGGCGGATTATTTGATGGGCGTTACCATGCACGAAGCCGGCGTGTCGCGGTTGGTTTCGGTGGATGTCGACGCCGCAGCGGCACTGGCTATCGCTTGATGACCGTATTAGCTTAGGGACTACTTTTGCGGGGTATGTTTTGGATATCAAAGATCTGATCATTATCGCTGGCACCATTTTCTTCGTTCTGATCGTTGCCCATGGATTATGGGTGGCTCGTCGGAATCGCCAGAATGAAATCCGTATGGATATCAAAGTCTCAGATGCAAAAGACGATTCACCGGCTCTCCTGTCGCCGGAATTTCCGAACGGCGGTGCCCGGGTCATCAGTCAGGCACTGCAGGATGAGGCGGTCGAAACGGCATTTGATGCGGAATCCAGCGATGCGTCTGAGAAGCCCCCTGAGGTTTTGATAACCCCCGCCGATGATCGAAGACAGACTCGGGTTGAGAGCAGCTCGTTACCTCCCCGAACGGACGACTTGTTCGAGACCGACAATGCTCCGCTGGTTTCCGAGAATAGAGTCGCCGAGAACAAACGATCCGAGAAGAGCGTGCCCGAACCACAAACCAAGGGGTCTCGACAGAGCAGTGTATCGGCGCAAAGTACGACCAAAACAAAGGCAGCACCGGATGAGTCCCGACGTCAGAATCCTCAATTGGAAGAGCTGCTGATCTTGGGTGTCATGGCCAAGCCAGATGCACCCTTTGGCGGCGACGATCTGGTCGCTGCATTGCGCGGGCAGGGCTTAAAGTTCGGCGACATGAGTATTTTTCACCGGACCCAAGGCGATAACGGTGAGCGTTTATTCAGTGTCGCCAACGCGGTAGAGCCTGGCACCTTTGATCTTTCGGACTTGACCGCGCTGCAAACTCCGGGGCTCACGTTTTTCATGCAGCTACCGGTCCCCGAGGATGCTTTGGAAACGTTAGAGGATATGATTTTGTCTGCCCGTACTGTGGCGGCGGCACTGGGGGGGGACGTAAAAGATGACACGATGAGCGCCCTGACCGGGCAGACGGTCGAACACCTAAAACAGCGTATTGCTGACTTTGTGCGTAAGCAATTGACAGCCCCTAGCGACGGTTGATGAATCCAAACCAAGGGCCAAACCAAGAATCCGACCCCGAACTCAGCGCGGCAGTTCTTGAACGCGCCGCGCACTTGCGTGAGCAGCTGACGCACCACCTTTACCTCTACCATGTTCTGGATGCGCCAGAAATTGCAGATGCGGAATACGACCGGCTTTTCGATGAGCTGCTGGATCTTGAGAACACCTATCCAAGCCTGTATTCAGCTTCGTCTCCCACCCAGCGTGTTGGCGCGCCTGCACTTGAACAGTTTGAAAAAGTTCAGCACGCGCGTCCTATGCTGTCGCTGGATAAAGCAACCACGCGGGAAGAGTTGGAACAGTGGATGCAGCGTTGTCGCAATCGATTAGGTGATGCGGCGCTGACCTTTACCTGCGAGCCCAAAATAGACGGCGTTGCCGTCGCGCTGATCTACGAGAACGGTGAGCTGACCCTGGCCGCGACGCGAGGCGATGGCAACGAGGGCGAAAATATTTTCGCCAATGTGCGCACCATTGGTTCGATTCCGCTGACGCTCTCAGGAGAAGCCAGTCGTGTTGCGCCCAAGTTAGAGGTGCGAGGCGAGATCTACATTCCGCTGGATCGCTTTGAGGCCTTCAACGCAGCTGCGATTGCCATGGGAGAAAAGCCTATGGTGAATCCACGTAACGGTGCTGCAGGCAGTTTGCGCCAGCTGGACAGCAAGGTAACGGCAGGTCGACCTTTGACCATGTTTTGTTACAGCTTGGGCGGCAGTGAAGGCCATTGGCAGCCACAGCCTCAAGCTGAAGTGCTTAGCACCTTTGCTGAGTGGGGGCTGCGCACCAATCCGGCGCTAGAAGTTGTTGCCGATCTCGAGCAGTGTCTGAGTTATATAGACCGTCTAGAGCAGCGCAGAGACGATTTGGGTTACGAAATCGATGGCGTTGTTATCAAGGTTAATGACTTGGGTCAGCAGCAGCTCTTGGGTTCCGTAACCCGCAAACCCCGTTGGGCCATCGCCTATAAATTTGCGGCTCAGGAAGCGACATCGGTGGTGGAAAGCGTGGACTTTCAGGTGGGACGTACTGGTGCCATTACGCCGGTAGCGAGACTACAGCCTACATTTGTCGGTGGAGTCACGGTAACCAACGCAACCCTGCACAATATGGATGAGATTGCTCGGCTGGATCTGCATGTAGGTGACCGAGTGATGATTCGACGCGCGGGGGATGTGATTCCGCAAATCGCCACGGTGATAATAGGACAGCGTCCACAGAATGCTCAAGCCGTGGCCTTACCTGACGGCTGTCCGTCTTGCGGAAGCGTGATACATCGATTGGATGAAGAAGTGGTCGCGCGCTGCAGTGCGCCGCGGGACTTTTGCCCAGCCCAGCGCAAAGAAGGGTTAAAGCACTTTGTTTCACGCTTGGCATTTGACGTAGATGGCTTGGGCGACAAGCTGATCGATCAACTGGTTGATCAAGGCCTTGTGTCCAATTCCGCCGACCTGTTTTCGCTGTCTAAGGATCAGCTTGTCGCGCTTGAACGCATGGGACAGAAGTCAGCCGATAACTTGCTTGCGGCCTTGGCCGTCGCGAAGCAGACCACGCTGCCGCGCATGATCTACGCCTTGGGGATTCGTGAGGTCGGCGAGGCGACGGCGGCAGGGCTCGCCCGCCACTTTGGTGATATGGAATCTCTGCTAGCTGCAGATTTGGACGCGCTAGAACAGGTGCCGGATGTTGGGCCCGTTGTCGCACAATCTGTGCTGGAATTTTTTGCGCAGCCCGAACACCGGGAGGTGGTTTCAGCTTTGCAGCGGTTGGGCGTGAACTGGCCTACGATCGAAGTGATCGCGCCGGAATCGCTGGCCTTGGCCGGTCAGATCTGGGTATTGACCGGCACGCTGGAATCCATGCCCCGCGGCACGGCGAAACAGCACCTGATCGACCTTGGCGCAAAGGTAGCAGGCTCGGTATCGGCGAAAACCACAGTGGTCGTTGCAGGCCCTGGGGCCGGCAGCAAACTGGAGAAAGCCCAAAGCCTTGGGCTGCAAATTCTGTCAGAGAATGATCTGCTGGCGCTGTTAAACCAACATGAAAAGGAAGTGACGTAATGTGGAAGCTGTTGGCTCTCTCGCTGTTGGCGGTTGTGTTGAATGGCTGTGCTTCTGGGCCGCCAGCGGATCCCAATAATATTTGCCGGATTCTCGCCGACGAGCGAGGCTGGAAAAAAGATGCCCGCAAAGCCTATAAACGTTGGGGGCTGCCTCCCCACATCGGTTTTGCCTTTATCCACCGTGAGTCCACCTTCAACGCCAAGGCGAAGCCCGAACGAAAAAAGTTGCTGGGTGTTGTGCCCTTGGCGCGGCCTTCGTCGGCTTTTGGTTATGCTCAGGCAATTGATGAAACGTGGTCTGATTACAAAAAGAGCACCGGGCGACGTTTTGCCCAACGAGATGATATGGGCGACGCGCTTGATTTTATCGGCTGGTACAACGACACCAGCAATCGCCGTCTTGGGCTATCCAAGGGCGATGCCTACAGCCTGTATCTTGCCTATTACAGTGGTCACGGTGGTTATGCGCGAGGCACTTGGAAGAAGTCTTCTGCCATTAAAGGCTACGCGAAAAAAGCGTCGCGACAGGCCGCCATATACAAAAGACAGCTTAGAAAGTGTCGTATTTAAAGCTGAAAGAGCTTTTTCGGTGGCAGGGGGAGTTGGTCTGCTCGTGCGATAAGGTCTGTGAGCCAGCCGATGTAGGGCTTGGCTTGTTGCAGCAGCTTGGCCACGCTGGTGTCGTTTTCATCGCTGCGGAATGCACGTCGAAATACCGGTGCGTAGTACAAGGGTTTACCAAAGTAGACCGAGTGTTTGGTGAAGTGGTTTCTCAGCTCGTTGAACTCTTCTCGGCTGTCCACCATGTTCGGCAGCAACACAACAGGTGGGGGTGGCCCGTCTATGTTCGTCTTCTGCTTGCCGAACAGTTCCTGAAGTTCGCCGAGATATTTCAACGTCGCAAAGACGTCGGCATCGCCCACTGAGGTAGGGACAAAGATCAGGTCGCTGTGGCTTAAAAAAGTGCTTCGAGACGGTTCGTTACCCGCAGGACTATCGAAAATGATGTACTTCTGGCTGTTCCGGTAGGGAAAATCCGAGCCCATGTGATTGATCAAGTTGCCATTGTTAGGCGAGCCTGAGTTCAGAAAGAAGTCCTCGTTCTCCAGCACGCTGAAGCGGCTGTTTTCGAATCGTCGTAGGGAATCACTACTGGTCTTTTGGATATCCAAGTCGATCAACTCGACTCGGGAACTTGGGTGCAATGTCGCGATGCCCAAGCTTGCCATCAGCGCGAGGGTGCTCTTGCCAACACCGCCCTTGGAGTTAGCAAACACCACGGAACGAGGTTTGGCCAGCATTTGCTGACCTATTTGACTGACGTTTTCAGGATTCAATTTCAGCACTCGAGCGACAAAGGCGCCTACAGGCCTTTGTCTTCAACCACATCTACGTCCAGACTCTCGTTGGTTACAGCTGCCGTGAAGGCCTCCAAACGGTCGGAAACGACGGGTGGCTCAGCAAAGCTGCCTTCCCAGTCTGTGGAAATTTCGCCAACCAACTTGGCACCTTCCATACACTCAATGGAACCATACTTGATGTTCCCGCGAATTCGGCCAGAAGCGCATACCGTCAGTTTACCCGACAGTTGCAGACTGTCTTCGACGGTTCCTTCAACTTCTGCTGTCTCGCCAGAGATATCACCAACCACGCAGCCAGAAGGCCCAACGATCAAGTGCTTGACCGCTACCTTTCCGACAATCTTGCCGTCAATGCGTGCGGTGCCGTCAATCGCGAGAGATGCACCCTCAAGGTGAGTTGCTGGTCCAACATAAAATTCGTAGCCTGAGTCGTTCTGTGCCATGTCTAAATTCCTGCCTTGTAATAAAAGTTACTGTATTTTTTGATCCGCCGAGTCGCCAGCGTTCGCTATTTACTCTCGGCCACAGAGGGCTTGGGCTCCTCTGCCATCGTCACCAATTCACCGGTAATCACCGCTCCGGGGCTAACTGCTAACTTGTAAAATCGAATCACACCACTGACTTCCGCGGATGAGTCGATGGAAACACTGTTAGTACCGGTTACGTTGGCATCGACCCTGCCAGCGATTTCCACTCGTGGAGCGTTGATCTCACCGGTGAACGAACCACCCTCAAGGATCTTCACCACGCTTGTGTCTTCGCCATTGCAAAACACCGAACCATTAACCGTTCCTGCAATGACGAGCTCTTGGCGAAAGGTGATATCCCCGCTCAGCACTGTCCCTGCTGCAACAAGACTTGTTGCAGCGTTCTTGCCCTGTTTTGAGTTCATCACTCGTATCCAGATCGAGATTCATCCTATAAGTCGGTCAAGTCTACTATAAGTTGATAAAGAAATTTGCGAGTTTGGCGGACTGTGTTTTCGTCAGTAGCTGACACCCATGCCCGCTCTGGCATCATTATTGACGCCATAGCCAGGAATCGGATAACGCAATCCGTTGCTGGAGAGGGCCTCCAAGCCTCGAATTACCTTCGGTAAGAAGTGTGGGGGAATGGCCATCAAGAGCTCATCTTCCATGACACCGCCATAGCGCCGCTCGGCAAAACAAGGAATCGATAGGCTCGGTTCGCCGGTCGCCAAGGCCTTACCCCAGCTATCAGCGCAGGCAGATTCCCCTACGCAGCTAAACTCTAATTTTTTGTATCCGGTCCATTGCAGGCCATTAATAAAGATAATCATTTGGGCGGGCGTGGCGTAAATTAAGCAGATATCCGGCGGGTTGAGCCGCCCGCTCGCCAAGGGGCTTACCGCCATCGCCTCGTACTCACCGAAGGGGACGACGTCCATGGCCGCTTGGTGGGCTGCGGCGTCTTCGGCTGTCCCATACCAGACACCACTCATTCGGTTACCGGAAAGCCATTCGTCGTTGCGAGGATGCAGGCCGATGACCGTGCTGCATTGGGCGCCCACTAAGTCATTGGCGGTGATCCCAACGGTCCAGCCGTTGCGTGCAGCCTGACCGACAATTTGATCCGTCGTGTGAATGTCTTTGGGGCGCCGTATACGCGGCACCTGTTCCATTTCTTCGCGGCTACCAAACAGTTTCATGCCGATAGGAGTGGTCCTCAGCCGTAATAGCCGATTCAAGTCCTCGACGATTTTGGCTCCGTCGAAATCGAGTTCGCTTGCAATAATGTCCGTCATTCAATTGTCCCCTTCGATTTGCTCGTCGATCAAAGATCGAGCTTTTCACGATAAAAATGTGTGCACAGTTCAGCCAGCCGCGCAGGCTCGTCGTAGTGCACCATGTGTCCCGACTGTTCGAACCAGTGGTGCTCGCAGTCCTGGAACAGATCAATGCGCTGCTGCATCTCATTTTCGGCAAAGCGCCCGTCGAAATTTGCGTCGCCCATTTCTGCCCCCCAATACTCAAAGGACAAGCTGCCGCTCACGACGCAGGTCGGTGCCTGAATGTTGCGCCAAAATTTGGCGTCGTTGGCCCTGGATGCGCCAACGAAGACACTGTTGGCACGCGAGTCAAAGGCCCACGCCAGACCTTCATCGGTCTGCGTGAGTAAATGGGGTATGAGCTCTTGCGCTTGCTCTGCATTGAGTCTGGGGTTGTTGCGCAGCAGTCTCTCTAAGGCGTCTGCTTGGGTTTTGATTGGTCGTGAACGTCGTTCCTGATGGCGCAGGCGATTCATGATCATGAATTGCAGAACCTGCATTTCTGCAGGTTCATTGCTCTCATGGGCGCGATGCGGTGGCCCCAAGCCTTCGACAATGGCGACTGCATCAACCTGTTCGGGAAAGATCGCCGCATACTTGCTGACGATATGGCCCCCCAAGCTGTGGCCGAATAAAGCGATGCGCTGGCCTGCTAGCGCAATCGCCACTTCCTTGAGGTTGAGGACGAAGTCGTACACACCGTAGGCATCGCTGTGGTCACTGCGCCCGTGACCACGCAATTCGGGCAGCAGCACATGAAAGTGCTCGCTCAGTTGCCGGGCAATGGGCAGCAGCGCGAAGGCGCTATCGCGCAAACCGTGCTGCATTATCACAGTGGCGCGGGAGCGATGGTGGGGAGCAAGCTCCAACACGTTGAGGCCAATGCCATTACTGACGACTCGGTATACCCGATGTTCACCTGACGCTCCCGAGTGGTCGAGTGTGGCCACCAATACCTCCGACTCAGTGTTCCTGCTAATCAGGATTAGGCCTTGACCCGGCTGAACTGCGGTGGGCGTTTTTCGATGAAGGAGCGTACACCTTCACGGAAGTCGTCCTTGGTGAGGCTCTGGGCCATCCAATCATTTGTCTCGTGCATGGCCTCGGCCAGTGGCATGTTCAGGTGGCGGTACACTTGGGCCTTCATCACCTGCAGAGACACAGGGGCGGCGCTAGCGGCCAAGTTCCTGACGTAGTCTTCCGCCGTCGATCGCGCCTCACCGGTTTCAACCAAGCGTTCGGCAAGACCAATCTCCTTTGCCTCTTCGCCATTGAACTTTCGTGCGCTCCAAAGCAGGTCTAGGGCGTTTCCTGATCCGATTAATCGCGGCAAGGTCCAGCTGACACCATGCTCGGCAATGAGCCCGCGTTGTGAAAAAGCGGTGCTAAATTTGGCGTGGCGCTCGACGACCCGCAGATCGGCAATGGTCGCAATCGTAAAGCCGAGTCCGGCGCAGGCACCATTGATGGCGGCGATGATGGGTTTACGCACAGACATCATATAGGTGTAGGCAACGCGGAAATTCTCGCCCAGTTCGGGGTCACCGGGGTCGGCATGCAGATGCGACAAGTCGTCCTTCGCGCCCCCACTGCCACTGCTCATGGAGTCTAAGGCATTCATATCCATCCCCGGACAAAAGCCTCGGCCTGCGCCCGTGAGCACGATGCCAACCACGCGTTCGTCCTGCTCCGCAGCCCCCATGGCATGCCGAATCTCAGCAAGCATTCGCACGGTTAGAGCATTTAGCGCCTCTGGCCGGTTCATCGTGATCGTTGCTACCGGCTCGGCAACCTCGTAGATAATTTCTTGGTAGTCAGTGTTCGACATCGTGATTCTCCTCTCAAACGAATCTTTGAGAGTAACGCCGACACTACTGCGATGCCAAGCTTGAGCCTGCGTGAAAAAAGCGCACATCCTTGAACTCGTCAAACTCACCGAGGTTGGGATAGGTGAGGGCTTCGCACTGATGGAAGGCTTTAAAGCTTGGGTCGTCGATCGACTGGATGCGCGAATCGGCGACGACGATGTCGTTTGCAAGACTCTTGACGGTTTCAAGTAGGGGATAGTTGCTTTTGTCGTAGAGCACATCGGCCATTAGGATCAGATCGAATGTTCCGCTGAGTTCTGCGACATCGCCTGCGTAACTTAATTGGACCTGGTTCAGGTCGGCATTGGCCCGGGCGACCATCAACGCGTCGGGGTCGTTATCGCAGGCGACCACCTCAGAAGCACCGGCAAGCTTTGCTGCAATAGCCCCTACACCGCAGCCGGACCCCACATCGGCGATCCGTTTGTTTGCAACAAACGCAGTAGAACTGAGCAGCCAGCGCGCTAGAGCCAGACCACTACCCCAACAGAACGCCCAATAAGCCGGGTGAGCGATGACCCGATACATGACGTCAGCGGGTAGAGGGCCGGTTTGAAAATCGCTGTTAATTAAGGCCAACTGAATCTGCTCAACCGTTGGTAACGGGGTGATTTCCAGTTCGGCGTCAGGCAGCGTGCGTTGCAGGGCAGTAAGACTGTGTTGCAGGTATGTGGTCATCTGGCCATGGTACGCGAGTTCGGCGGTGGCTCAACGATTCGGGCCAAACTGCATCTGGTGTTGCACGGGCAAAGGTCTTAATCTCGCGCGCTGGAAGAATTAGGTTTCATTTTGAATTCGGGGAGAGGATATGAGTGACGCAGAACAGTCGGATAGCCAAGACAACGACCGCAGCGGCGCTGAGAGTTTGGTGCAGACGTTCGTGGATGCTGGTGTCAATGTTTGCTTCGCTAACCCCGGCACGTCTGAGATGCACTTTGTGGCGGCATTGGACAGCAATCCGGAAATGCGCTGCGTATTGGGTTTGTTCGAGGGTGTGGTCACAGGGGCGGCAGACGGTTATGGACGAATGACCGGTATGCCAGCGGCCACCCTTACGCACTTGGGCCCGGGTCTGGGTAATGGCTTGGCCAATGTGCATAACGCGAAAAAAGCACGCACCCCCATGGTCAATGTCATCGGCGATCATGCAACTTTTCATCGTAAATACGACGCGCCGTTAACGTCGGATGTGGAGGGGGTCGCGCGTCCCATGAGTCATTGGCTCAAGGTGTCAGCAACCGCCGACGATGTAGCGAATGACGGCGCAGAAGCCGTGCAGGCGGCCCTGGCACCTCCAGGTCAAGTGGCGAGTTTGATATTGCCCGCAGATACCGCTTGGAATCGCACCACCGCCAGCGCAGCCCCTTTGCCGCGTTTGCAGCCGAATCCTGTCAACACCGATCAAGTCGATGACGTGGCCAAGGCGCTGAATTCCGGTGAGCCTTGCGTGATGCTAATTAACGGCATTTTAACCGAAGAGCGATTGGCGATGGCGGATCGAGTGGCTCAAGCCACCGGTGCTCGGGTCATCACCGACACATTTGTCTCACGGATGCATCGCGGCGCAGGGCGAGCCGAAGCCCTTCGCCTACCGTATTTTGGCGAGCAAGCGGCAGACGTGTTGGCGGGCACCAAGCATCTGATTTTGATCAGCACTCAGCCACCCATTACGTTTTTCGCCTATCCGGATAAACCAAACTGGCTGACTCCAGAAGGCTGTGAGTTGCACACCTTGGTCGAGCGGGATGGCGATATTGACGGGTCCCTTGAGGCCTTGGTGGATGCTGTTGGCGCACAGACGACACCAATCAATGCCGTGCCCCATGTACGGCCCGACCGTCCGATAGGAGATTTAACCCCAGAAACCATTGGCGTATCGTTGGCCCACCACTTCCCGGAAAATGCAATTGTCGTCGATGAGGGCGGAACCTGCGGTGCTGGCAGTGCGCTTTCAACCCGCACGAGTGCGCCCCACGACTGGCTGATGCTCACCGGTGGCTCCATTGGCTACGGCATGCCCACAGCAACCGGTGCGGCAGTCGCCTGCCCCGATCGGCAGGTGATCAATCTGCAGGCCGATGGCAGCGGCATGTATACCCTGCAAGCCTTGTGGACGCAGGCCCGCGAAAATTTGAACGTGACCACAATTATCTTTGCTAATCGCAAGTACGCGATCCTACAGATCGAATTTGGTCGCGTGGGAGCGCATAATCCCGGGCCAAAGGCCATGAGCATGTTGGATCTGTCGAACCCTGACTTGAACTGGGTGTCCTTGGCCGAGGGGATGGGTGTCGCCGCTTGGCGGGCGACAACCCTGGAAGAATTCAACTCCGCCTTGGCCGCATCGCTCAAGCATCAGGGGCCATCTTTAATCGAGGCATTGGTGTAAGGCATCAGCAGAGACAACTGACGAAGCAGCGGTTGGTGACAGAACATGAAGCATGTCGGGACATTGCTCGCGTTGGTGCTCTGGTCGCAGAGTAGCTGGGCGGGGCAGATCGAATTGGAACAACTCGTAGAATTCAAGTGGCGAGGACTAACCGTCGCTACCATGAATTTTGCGGTATCGATTCCAGCCGAAGACGAGCTAAGTGTGTTAGGTGACGGAGACGTCGCGTTGTCTGAACCTGACGTACTTATCGAGTTGGTAGGACAAACCAAGGGCCCTCTCCGATGGTTCGAAGACTATCAGGCCACGGTTCGCTACATGCAAATGGACTCGCAGGGACTGGTCAATGCGTTCACGCTGGTGGGAACGGATAATGGTCAACCAGAACGCCGCCATATCGTGTTTGATGCAAATCGATTGCCCGAGGTTCAGTTATTCGACGATTCTACTGCTAGCCAAGCGCTGGCACCGCAGGCGGACTGGTTGGGCAATACCATCAATCCTTTAGAGGTGTTGAAGAACATGCTGCTGGCAGCCGCGCGGCAGAAAAGTTGTGAGGCCGATTTCTGGGGCTACGATGGCAAACGTCGATATCGACTGACTTCGCGCGATATGCCGCCAGTGAAGGGTCCAACGCCCTCAAATGGTGCAGACACCATGCGGCGTGAGGTAACAGCGGATGACTATATCTGTGAACTAACGATGTACGCTGAAGGGCGGCAAAGCGCCACTGGGCAAGCGGCTAAACCGTCGTTTTTGGCCAGCAAGTTTGCGGCGCTGTGGCCGTT
>JAACDS010000375.1 GCA_009936895.1 Pseudomonadota bacterium | reverse complement strand
GAGCCCACTTTGCCGATTTTCTGCGTTGCAGCCAAAGACCGCTTTGTGGGGGCCCCTGACTACGAAGCGTCTTTCACTTGGTTTCATCACTGCGTGCGGCGATTGCGTGCAGTCCAATCAACACGGCCGCCAGCACCACACCGATCCACATCAGCATCGCAGTTTTCCACAAAATCAGGACCGCCGCGAGCAGTCTGAGAGACACCTCCCAACGGCGCAGGGGTGCACGATCGAAATGGGCCAGGGCCGAAGCCATCAGATACAATGCGAGGATCAGCCGCAGCCCCAATAGGGTCAAGGCCACCCAGTCGACAACGCCCGTATACCCGTCGATCAGGGTACTGCGGCCTGCGCTGTCGGTGATCGTAACAGCCTCTTCGATCAATAATAGCTCGGGGTACCACGCGAACACAAAGGGGATCGTGAACATGACAATCCCGACGCGTACGGCAGCAAAGGCGGTGCGCATGGGTTCTGTTCGGGTGATGGATGCCGCCGCAAAGGCCGCAATCGCCACCGGCGGTGTGATCGCTGAGGCCACGGCAAAATAGAAGACGAACATATGCGCGGTAAAGAAGCTGACTCCAAGGTTCGCGAGAAGCGGACCTAAAAGCAGTGCGACGTTCACATAGGCAGGCACCGTGGGCATGCCCATGCCAAGCAAAATGGCACAGAACATGGCACAGGTCAGGGCGAGCATCAGATAGACACCGCCCACAATCGGGATTTCAGACCCGAAAATCCGCAGCATATTCGCCGTCTCAAGCCATGATGTGACCGCACGCGTCAACTCTCCGGTCAGGCCGCTTTCGTTGAGGAAGGCCGAGATGATCGACACCGCAAAGAGCAGCAAGAACAACCGTGAGATCAAAATGCCACCGTCCGCCAGCGAGACGATGACCTTGGACGGTTTGGCGCGTGTTTCGGGGTCGAGGAACAGCAGCGGCAACAGCACGGCCACGGCCCACCACCCCGCAGATGTCGCATCTCCGGTCGAATTCACGATGGTCTGGGTCACAAAGTTGGGCAATATGCCTGACAGCCAGCCGGCACTCACGACGTCCTTATTGCCCAGCAGTAGGAAGAGGATGGTCATGATCGGCACGAAGATGATAATAAGGTTCACCCAATCTTGACGGTGCATGACCAAATCGTCCGGTATCTCGCGCATGGCTTCCACCTTTTCGCGGCGCGCTTGGAACATAACGGCAAGGAAGATCGAGAAGAAAAAGAACATCGCAGGCAGGAATGCCGCCGTGATGACTTTGGTGTAGGGCACAGCCGTCAGCGCCACGAGTACGAAGGCCGCAACCCCCATTACCGGCGGCATGATCTGCCCTCCAGAAGAGGCAGCCGCTTCAACCCCGCCTGCAAACTGGGGCGAAAACCCGTTGCGTTTCATCATTGGAATCGTCAGACGACCTGTAGAAAGCACATTGGTGACTGGCCCACCGGTAATCGTGCCGAACATGGCCGAGGATACGATGGCTGCATGGGCCGGACCGCCGCGTAGGTTGCGGGTCAGGCGAACGGCCAGTTTGATCAGGGACGTGCCCCCCGCAGAGGTGCCGAACAAAGCGCCCAAGATCACGTATGGGAAGACTTGGTTCACGACGATGTCCATAAATCGACCCATGAATCCATCTGGCGTGATGAACACATTGGTGGCCTTCTGTATCGCTGCGGCTCTCACATCACCGCCATCCGCGCCGAGCTTTGTCAGCAAAAAGCTATTGTCGCTGAGACCATAAACCCAGATCAGCGCCGTGCCGATTGTGTAGATCACGACAACGCTGGCCACTGCGACCAACGGAAGGCCCCAAACCCTGACGTTGTAGAGGAAAAACAGGGTAATGATCGTGAACAGGAGGGGGATGATCCAAATCCCGAACCGCCCCTGACAGGCCGGCACTTCGGCGTCAAATGACATGCCGGGGATCACACCGGCGGAGCGCTCTGCCGCTTCTGCGATCAGACGCGCTCGTTCGCCAGTGATTTGGTCAATCAGACAAACTGAATCAATCTCAACCAAAAAGCCGAAAGACGCCAAGAACGCGGCGAAGATGAGGCCTGCGTCTAAGAGTAAACCAAGCCAAGCCAACTGCGGTCGGCTGCTCTTCCACGCCCGGTACACGCTGGCGTCAAGGGCGACGATCACCATCATCAAAAGAAAAATCGGTGGGTAAAAAAATTCAGGTGGGAACCCAGACACTCGCAGGAAAGGTTGCCCAGTGATTGAGCGCGCGAATTCCTGAAGACCGGGGATTTCTGGCATCGTATTGAGCATGCCAACGACGACAAGAATAAACCCCAAAACAATGGCCCAAGTCCAACCTTTGCCGCTAGTAGTGCTTTCGTCAGACATATTTTGGGCCCCCTAGTGCAAGGCCGGAATAGACCGGCCTCGCACAAGCAGTTTGGTTATGGGCGCAAACAACCCGCTACGCTGTGACCCATTTCTTCGTAGGCGCGGATCGCACCTTCGTGCATTTTCATCTGCACTGCACCGCAGACACCTTGTGAGATACCATCAATGTCGCCAAAGCTCAGGCCGATGTACGGACCGCGTGGCGAGCTGGTCAAAAAGCGTTCCTCTGCTTCAAGATAGGCTTTGGTGATGTTGTAGGCGAGGTCTTCCTCCATCGTGGTGGGGACGATCTGACCGAAGGCAAGGGCGAAGGTGTCGAACGTTTCGTCATCCGTCACAATCGTGATGTCGTTGCCAGCATAGGCTGCGCGGAACTCCTCGACCGGGATCGAGTACGGAGCGTGACCCGGAGCTGCAACGATTTGCTGCCCCAGCTCGCTGGCCAGAAGATCGGATGGCACATCATATAGGGTGATGCCGCCAGCGGCCGCAATCGCAATTTGACGACCAGATGGCAGACCTTCTGGGATCGTCCAAGCGTCCACAGACCCACCAGTGATGGTTGAAACCGTATCCGGCCAAGGGTACTGGACACCATCATAGCCTTCGCCGTCCTTTTGGCCTGACAACAGTTCGATCATGGCGCGGCCAGATGTCAGCGCAGCTCCGCGCGGCGGGCCATTCCAAATACGTTTGCCTTCCAGTTCACGAATGTTCTCGATGGGATTGCTGTTGTAGTGGCCAAACAATTGCGCAGCACCCGCATTGAAAAACAAGATGCGGATGTTGCCAGCCAACTCTGCGCCTTTTACTGGGCCGATGCCGCTATATGGGCCGATACCGCGTGACAAAAGGAACGGCAAAATCAGGGGCGCAGGTGCCATATCAAGCTGGCCTTCGGCAACCGCTTGGACAGAGTTTGTCAGCGTTGCGCCTTCGGTGATTTGCATCGGCGCTACGCACGCGCTGTCCAAAACAGCCGCCAAAGTCGAATCGATGTAGTGCGGCGTAGAGCCCGGTGACGTTGTCTCGGCAGTCAGCGTGGTTTGTGCAAACGCAACCGCCGGAGCAAGCGCCATGACACCGCCCAATAGAATTGATTTGATCATGTCATCCTCCCAAATGATCAGCCCTCCTCCAAGGGCAAATGCCCTCTATCCAAAGGCTTACATTCGAGGCTACAGAAATTATATGACTTGTCACGCATTAATTTCTCGAGTCTTATCGGATAGGGGGAGGACGGGCATGACTGACGAACAAGAACGCAATGTTGATCGGATCAACGCCCGCGTCGACAGAGAGGAGACCAATCTGTTTGCGCGGCTTGCTTCAATATATGCGGCGTCTCGCAAACAGGCGCAGGACCTGCTTCAAAAAGGTGGTGGCATATCGATTGTCGAATGGCGGACCCTTTGGGATCTGCACGAAGTTGGCCCAATGACAATCAGCGATCTTTCATCAACCCAACGTACTGATCATTCGCAGCTGAGCCGGGCTTTGCCTAAGCTGCGTGACAAGGGTCTCGTGTCCATGCATCAAGCCACGCAAGACGGGCGACAAACGATCGTGACATTGACAGCCAAAGGCAGCGACGCATATCGACTTGCTGCTCCGATAATGGGCAAACGCCGTGCGACGTTAGGTGAGGCTTTCACACAAACAGAGATAACGGAATTCGTCGGTTATCTTGATCGAATCGAAAATTTCGTACGCCGCCCCGCCAATGATATCTTGCAAGAAGAAGAAATTGAATGACCAAACGCCCAAACGTGCTCTGGATTATGGCTGATCAACTCCGGTTCGACTACCTGAGCTGTTACGGCCACCCGCATCTGCATACGCCAAATATCGACGCATTGGCGGCGCGCGGCGTTCAATTCAACAACGCGTATGTGCAATCTCCCGTTTGCGGCCCATCGCGGATGTCAGCCTATACAGGGCGCTATGTCCGGAGCCACGGGTCGACTTGGAACGGGACGCCATTACGCGTGGGCGAGCCAACCTTGGGCGACCACCTACGCGAAGTTGATGCGCGTGCTGTCCTTGTCGGCAAAACCCATATGACCGCCGACGCGGAAGGCATGGCATGGCTTGGCATTGATCCTGACAGCGAGATCGGCGTGCGTGTATCCGAATGCGGCTTTGAACCGTTTGAGCGCGACGATGGCCTGCATCCTGACAGCGCGCGCCAGAATTGGTCCGCCTACGATGACTATCTTGTGGCCCATGGGTTTGAGTCAGAAAACCCGTGGGAAGATTTTGCGAATTCGGGTTCGGACGCGGATGGTGCGCTTTTGTCGGCATGGTTGCTCAAGAATTCGCGCTTGGCTGCCAATGTCCCGGAAGAACATTCAGAGACGGCCTATATGACGAACCGCGCTATGGAGTTCATGACCGAGGCCGCGCAGGATGATCGCCCATGGGTCTGCCATCTGTCCTATATCAAACCGCACTGGCCCTATATCGTGCCCGCGCCCTATCATGACATGTATGACGAAACTCATATCGTCCCGCCGATCCGATCTGAGGCGGAACAAGGCAACCCTCATCCCCTGATGCAGGCCTATTTGGGTGCGCGGGTCTGCCAAAGCTTTTCGCGCGACCACGTCCGTGAGCATGTCATCCCCGCCTATATGGGGTTAATCAAGCAGCTCGATGACAATCTGGGACAGCTGTTTGCTTGGATGGACGCGGAAGGTCACAGCGAAAACACGATCATCACATTCACATCTGACCATGGCGATTACATGGGCGATCACTGGATGGGAGATAAAGACTTCTACCACGAGATGGCTGTGAAAGTGCCACTGATCATCGCCGACCCGCGCCCAGAGGCAAACAAGATGCGTGGGCAAAAGACAGATGCCTTGGTTGAGATGATCGACCTCGCCCCGACGTTCATGAACGCTCTTGGTTGTGCTGCCAAACCCCATGTGATCGAGGGTCGTGACCTGACCCCGATCCTCCATGACACGGATGGGTTCAGCCGGAACTATGTCATCAGCGAACATGATTACCACTGGTCAGACATGGCTCGCGCACTTAATCAGTCCCAGGAAAGCGCCCATACGAAGATGATCTTCGATGGGCGTTGGAAATACATACGTTGCGAAGGGTTCGATCCGGTGATGTTCGATCTGGAAACCGATACCCATGAACTCGTTGATATCGGCACATCGCAAACCACCGCGCACTGCCAAGTTCGCGCGCGCATGGAAGCCGCGCCTTTGACATGGGCCACACGGCACCACACGCGCGTGACGGCCACGCCCAATGTTTTGGCCCGCCAAAGCAAGGCCGCTGAGGCAGGCATCCTAATCGGATTTTGGGACGAAGCTGAATACCTTGATTCAGCGGGTAAGGCCTTTGACACGCTAACACCTGTGGGGCGTGGCTAGGTCTTATTGGCGTGATCTATAAGGTAGATTTCTACCAAAGATGGTGTATCGCGGCGGCTGCGGTTTCGAATGGCGTATCAGGATTGCAGCTCCTTTATCTATACTGATGTGATCGGGGTCATCCTAGCCTTGAGCATCAAGGAGTCGTGTGTGGATACCCCCGGTTTCGCAAGGACTTTCTTGGACCCTTATGGTGCGATTGGCTGTGGTCGTGTGTAAACACATCGTCAGAGACTGATCAATTCAGCCTTGTGGAAATCCGCAGTGCGCTGCGTTCGTTGGACCTTTCAATAAGGAGTAGGTTGTAAGACATTCGACACCTGACCGACTTCTCTAGCAGCGTGAATTTCGCAACCGGACATTGGCCCGGGTGCGGCTAAGGTCCGCAAAGTCCGCATAGCAGACATCCATGCACAGTTCAGCCAACGGCCGTAATCCATTCGTCATTCGGATATACTTACGACAACAAGATAT
>JAACDS010000374.1 GCA_009936895.1 Pseudomonadota bacterium | reverse complement strand
TTCAGGCAACACCCGCTTACTTGTGCAGTATTTCCTCTGGTCGCCACTTACCCATCGACTTTCCTTCCTTGGGCGGCATCCCCATGGACGGCGGCAAAGCTGTGGAGCGTTTCGCGCCGGTACGCGCGGGCATTCCCTTGTCGGTCAAAGCTCACTTACATGACATTTACGACAAGAAAGGCCGATCGGGCCGTATGATTTTCATCGTGGTGCGCACTGAGCTGTTTGATCAAGCCAACACGCACCTCGCCAATATCGATTCCAGAATGGTTGTCCGGGAGAAGCCAGAAACATGAGTATTTCCACAATCCACGACGTTGAATTTGGTACCGAACTGCCGGTCTTTGAGCCCGATACATCACTGGAAAACGTCGGCAAATTTGCCCGAGCCGTCGGCTGGGGTGGCCCACGTTTTGAAAGTCATGAGGGAGCACGCAAAGAAGGGTTTCCCGGCGCATTGGTGCCCGGCATCATGGGCATGGGGTTTTTAACGAGCGCGATTCACCAATGGGCACCTACCGGTCATGTTGAAAACGTTGATACCGTGTTTCGGGCGCCGATGCTGGCAGATACCCCCGCCATCATCAGCGCGGTCGTAACCGATATCGACGAGGACGACGGCATTGTTGAACTCGATATGACGGTGAAGAATACCAAGGACGAGACACGGGTCTTTGGTACGGCCCGGGTGAAGCTACCACTGAGTTAGTATTCCAGCGAAAACGCTCAGTCGGCGAGCTGGTAACTCGACAGTGCCAGCTCTGTACCGACTTTAATCTCCCCAGAGCTGTTTTCTGCGAGCGGCAGCTTCAGTAGGCCCATGCCCTGCCAAGCATTCGCTTGACCTAGCACACCGACTTGAACCACCTCGTCCCAAAAGATCGGGCGACGAAAATAAATCGATGCGTCAAAGGCCCAAGGGCGTCGGTCTTGCCACATCTGAGCGGTCAGATAATGAACCCCCATACCACCGCCAATCAGAGGCGCGCGGAAACCCGCTCGCTCCGCAGCTTCTTGCTCGTAGTGAATGCTATTGCCCTCGACGCTGTAGGCCCTCACCCGTTCCGGCGTCAGTTCGTAGCGATCCAGCAACGCCAGCGCGGCAACATCTGGAATAACCGGCTGGGGCCTGTCACCGGCACCCGAGCCGCTGGCGGCAGCTCTCTCTTTTTGCGGCCTGAGAGAGGTGCGCGGACAACTGATGACCCGCTGGCCTGCGGCGTCTTCAAACCAAACATCGGTTTCAACACGCAAGCCGCGGGGCACTGAGGTCACGCGTTGAATCTCGCCGCGCACCGTCAGCGGCTCACCAAGCTGGGCGGGCCGATGCTGAATCACACGCTGCAGCATATTGATGTTGCCCTCGGCGCTGATGCCGCTGTCGATCCCTGCGTGAATGGCCAGACCAATAAAAAAGGCCGGATCCACGTCGTCACCGAAAACCTGAGAGTCGATGCCGCAGGCAGTCAATCGTTCGACTTGAGTTTCCGCCGACAACGCTAACACGTGAGTTCGATATTGAAACCCGGCGACGGGTTCGTGCCATTGCTGCATGTCTTGCTCCTTCCTTCGGCAGCTCGAGAGTCGGCCGGTGACCTCCTATCGGAACATATGGGTACCGCCACATACCGTCAGCGCCTGGCCTGTCACATAGGCACTGGCATCTGAGGCAACAAAGATCGCCATACCCTTAAAATCGTCCGCCTCACCAAAACGACGCAACGGGGTTTGTTCCGTCACACGCTGAGCGGCTTCCGGGTTGTCCCAAAGAGCTTTGGCAAAATCCGTACGGATCAAGCCCGGACACAGCGCATTCACACGCACACCTTGGGGGCCCCATTCCATGGCCAGATTACGCACTAAGGCGATGTCCGCCATTTTCGAGATGTTGTATGTACCCAAGGTTTCCGACGGCCCAAAAGCACCAACGCTGGCGGTGATCATGATGGAGCCGCGCTGCTTGGCCAGCATGTCGGGCGCCACCATCTGGCACAGCCAGTGGTTGGAACGCAGGTTGGAATTCATGGTTTTATCAAAGGCCTCGTCCGGAATTTCTGACATCGGGCCGTAAAAAGGGTTCACGCCGGCATTGGCGATCAGGGTATCAATAGCACCGAGGCGAGACCGGGTTTCATCGACTAAGGCCTGAAGCTGCTCCTTATAGCCAATGTTACAGGCGATGGCAATCGCCCGATCGGCGCCGACAGCGGCGTTAATCTCTGCGGCCGTTTCTTCGCAGGCGTCCAGTTTGCGACTGGACACCACGACCTGACTACCATGCTCGGCCAAGGCCATTGCCATGGCCTTACCCATGCCCTTGGACGCGCCGGTGACTACGGCTATCTGGCCGGTTAAATCAAAAAGTTGTGTGGATACCGCCATCATCTCTCCCCTTAAAAGCCATCGAATGTGACTAATTCGTGTGTTGTGTTCGCCTTCCAGTGTAAAGCACATCCTCGCGGACTTCGCCTAGGTCGGTCTTGCCACAGAACGCCATGGTCAAATCCAGTTCCTTCTCAATAATCTCCAAGCACTGAGTCACCCCGGTCCTGCCCCCTGCGCCCAGACCGTTCAAAAACGCTTTCCCGATAAGGGTGGCATCTGCGCCCAAGGCCTTTGCTTTAAACACGTCTTGGCCCGAGCGAATACCGCCATCCAGCCAGACATCGCAAGCTCCATTCACCGCCGCAACGATCTCCGGCAGTACCTCAATACTGGCCGGAGCACCGTCCAGCTGCCGACCTCCGTGATTGGAGACGATGATGGCATCAATACCCAAGCCTGCTGCGATGAGCGCATCTTCTGCATCCATAATGCCTTTCAATATCAGCTTTCCACCCCACTGCTCCTTTACCCACGCTACATCATCCCAACTGAGCGATGGGTCCAGCTGCTCCGCCGACCACGCGGACAGCGATGTCAGGTTTTCAACGCCCTTGGCATGACCCACCACGTTGCCAAAAGAATGTCTCCGAGTGGCTAACATGCCTGCGCACCAGCGGGGCTTGGTGGCCATATTGATCAGGTTCGTCAGCGTCAGTCTAGGTGGCGCGGTCATTTGATTCTTTAAATCTTTGTGGCGCTGACCGATGATTTGCAGGTCCAGCGTCAGTACTAGGGCGCTGCATCCAGCCTCTTTGGCGCGCTCGATCAACGCCCTGATAAAATCACGATCTTTCATCACATACAGTTGGAACCAGAACGGTTTTTCCGTGTGCTCGGCCACATCCTCCAGAGAACAAATGCTCATCGTCGACAGAGTAAAAGGCCCTCCGAAGGCTTCGGCAGCCTGCGCCGCCAAAATCTCTCCATTGGCATGCTGCATACCTGTGAGCCCCGTGGGCGCAAGCGCTACCGGCATCCGCTGGGACTCGCCCAGCATGGTTCCCGCGACACTGCGCTGGCTGATGTCCTTGGCCACCCGCTGACGCAATCTGATCTCGGCAAATGCCTCTTCATTGCGTCGAAACGTGCGCTCAGTCCAAGAGCCGGACTCTGCGTAGTCGTAAAACATTTTCGGCACACGCCTCTCGTGCAAAACACGCAGATCTTCAATACAGGTAACGGTCATCCTCAACTCCCTATCACGCCAACGCGCGTTACATCTCATGGTAGCATCCGTTGTTCATGTATTTGGGGAGGTTTCATGGCGCTGATTTTTAGTGAAGATCAAGATCAATTCCGGGACAGCATTCAACGCTTTCTGACCGACCAAATGCCCACCCCTCGAGTACGTCAGTTGATGGCAACGGATCATGCCTTCGATGACCAACTGTGGCAGCAAGCGAGCACCCAATTGGCGCTCACCGGCATCCACATACCCGAACACCTGGGCGGCGCAGGATTTGGGCCGGTCGAGCTTGGTATTGCTTTGGAAGAAATGGGCCGAGCATTGTTTTGCGGACCGTATCTGAGCAGCGCGGTACTGTCCGCCTACGCACTGCTCATCAGCGCCGATGCGGATCAACAAGAACGCTGGTTAAGTGATGTGGCCAGCGGTGAGCGGCGCTGCAGCCTTGCGGTCACTGAATCCACTGGACTGTGGCAAGACGACGATATTCATACCACCGCCACCACCGATGACGCTGGCAACAGTCTGCTGAACGGTCGGAAGCGATTCGTGATTGACGCAAACAATGCCGACCTGCTCATTGTTGCCGCGCGTACCAGCGACGACATCGCTCTGTACATGATTGACGGTGAAACCAACGGAATGACCGTTACCGCCCTCGACACCATGGACCCTACCCGCAAGATGGCGGATATCGAGCTGAATAACGTCGTCGCAACAAGGCTAAACCATGCGCCGGATCATTTGCTCGACACCCTACTGAACGTGGCCTGCATTGCTTTGGCCAACGAAATGATCGGAGGCTGCCAGCGCCTGCTTGATTCCGCCGTGGACTATACCCAGCTGCGCTATCAATTCGGCCGAAGCATCGCGTCGTTTCAAGCCATCAAACATCGGCTGGCCGATCTGCTATTGGACGTAGAGCTGAGTCGCAGCGCCGCCTATCAGGCAGCTCAAACCTTGGCGAGCTGCGGCGATCTGCGAACCATCGACCAAGAAAAACACCGACGGCTAACCGAACACGCCAGTCTGGCTAAGGCCGCAGTCTGCGAAACCTATTTGCAAACGGCGCTGGAAACCATTCAGCTTCACGGCGGCATCGGCTTCACATGGGAAAACGATACCCACCTGTGGTTTAAGCGCGCCAAAAGCAGCGAAGTGCTGTTTGGCACACCGGCAGAACATCGAGAACGCATGATGGCCGCCATCGAAACCGCCACACCATCTCAGGAGAGTGCCGCATGAGCCAGGAGACAACACTACATGCCGAAGTAACCCAATGGCTGCGCGAGCATTGGGACCCAAACATGGATCTGCTGGCCTGGCGCTCCTTGGTTGCCGACTCTGGATGGGGAGCACCCAGTTGGCCCAGTGACTACTATGGCAAAGATATGAGCCCGCTGGACGCTGGTGTCGTCGAGCAGGCCTTTGCTGACCATGGTGC
>JAACDS010000373.1 GCA_009936895.1 Pseudomonadota bacterium | reverse complement strand
GCGCCGTGTCGAGGAATCTTCCCAAACCCCCGCAATACAAACTGATTAGGCGGCCGCCTCTCTGATGCTCGAAGTTTCATGGTCGGGCCACCACGTTGGCGAGGCTGAGTTGCTCACCATGCGTCGTCTGCTTTCGGACCTGTACGCCCTTACGCCGGATAAAATTGACGCCTTAATTGAGGACGCTCAGGCACGTCTGAGCGAGAATGTGGGCCTGCATCCATACACCAGCTTTTTGAACGAGCACTTAGACGAAGAGGCGCGGTTCCAAGTGATATGCGCGTTATGGCAACTGGCTCTGGTAGACGATCGAATCGACAAATTTGAAGAACACACGATTCGCCGAGCCTCCGACCTACTCTATCTGAGCCACAGCCGATTTATTGAGGCGAAGCTTCAGGCCAAGGCAAAACGCTCCTAGAACAGACGTCGAGGTCTTGCTGACTCGATCTGTGCCACACAGAGAGCAGGGGTGCCGTGGCGAGTCTATAGCGCATCCGAAGGTGGAATTCCGTCCCTTTGTTCTTGTTCCAACGCCTCCACCAGATCTTTAAAGGTTTCTGCATTCGTGGCGTTCAACGCCATCAGTTGCTTGTGTGCAGCGATGACACGTGCTCGCGTGCTTTCCATAGCGAGATCGGTACCTGCTGGCAACTCGATACCCTCAGGCAGCGCCGGCAGGGAGAGCGCGTCGTAGGCCGCTCGGTCCACGATCATGAAAACGTCGTGGAATCCCATACTCGACAGGATTCGTTTCAGGTTGCTCGAATTGCATATCAACGTCGGCACGCGTTGATTGAGCTTTTTTACTCGGATGGACAGGCGCGCCAGGCAGCCCAAGGCCGTGCTGTCTAAATTTTCGGTCTGCTCAAGATCTATGACCACGGCGTGAAAATCCGGGTCCTTGATCATGCGTTCGCAATAGGTGTCCAGCGCTCCACAGAGCGTCACTCGGACATCGCCAAGAAAACGTAAGACGTGTGTACCCTGAAAATCACCGGCACAAATACTGCCATGCACGGAAAACCTCCCTATCTCTCCCCGAACGAGCCGCGGATACTACGCCGATCCTCGGTGCTGTACAGCCAACAAACTCACGTCGTCCAAATTTTTCAAGGATTCGCATAAACGACTCCACAGCTTCGCCGGCTCAGGCAGGGTTTCTACCAGCATTTGCAGGGCGAGCTCTTTTTCTTCAAATCCTGCAGCTGGCAGGCAATCCATTGCGCCGTCCGAGAACACGAACAGCGTACTGCCCTCGGGAAAATCCACTTCATCGGAGACATAGGCCATATTGGGGAATAGCCCTAAGGGTTTCGCCTCCTGAAGCAAAACCGTCGATGCACCGTCGGCAGACCGCAGTAACGCCGGCGGGTATTGCGCCGCCATACTGTAATGCAGCGTCCGCGTTTCTTTATCGATGATGCCCAAAAACATGGCCACGTGTTTCTCAATACCCTGCCCAATCAACGTGTCATTGATCCAGCTCAACATATTTCCGGGCGACTCAAACTCAGGCATGCCGAATTTTTGCTGCAACCGCCAGGAAATGTTTTTCAGCATTACCGTCAGTAAGGCAGATGAGGCACCGTGGCCAGCTACATCCGCTAAGAAACAGGCTAGGTAGCGTTCTTGCAGCGGAAAATAATCGATAAAGTCCCCGCTCAGCATCAGCGAGGGCTGCACCCAGCGGGAAAAGCAGAACCGATCCATCTGCTTGTGCTGTGCAGGCAACATACCGAGCTGAATACTTTGGCCAGCCCGCTGATCGTCGTGCAGTTCTTTTTCCAAAGTCGATAGCCGGGCAGCTGCCTCACCGTCCCGAGCCGCTCGCTGCGTGGCCTGATGGGTGCGCTGAAGGCGTGTGATCAAACTCTCGCCCCGCTCGGTGATCTGCTCGGCTGACATGGTCATCGACCAGCAGTCTGCCGCGCCGTTGCTGAGGGCCTGTAGCATATCGTCAACGCCCAGCGCTTCGTTAACGAACAAGATGGGCACCATGGCCGGATGGTGGCATTCCAACAGGGCCTCTGGGCTCTGACACAGGACGGCAATCAATCCGTTGCCTTCGTGGATAGGAATCTGTTGGGCACTACCCACCACCTCGCAGTTGTACCCGGCTCCCTCCAAGATCAGGAGCGCATCATGAGGCTGGTCGTCCGCGGACAGTAAAAACACTTTCACATCAAACCTCTACTCAAGCGGTAAGCCCGCGGGCCCTTCCTTATCGATTGCACGCAGACGTCCGAAAACGGTTCCGCGCTATGCCAAACCAACGCGCTGTTCCTCAACACGAATTTTTTCGTCCACTCGCTTAAGCGACACTTTCCAGCCAGTGCCCGAAAAGGCCGGCTGAGGCCGCTTTTGCTGGGCAACGGATTCGGCAAACAGTTTCAATCGTAACTCCTGCAGGAAGAAATGCAGTTCCGCATCATTAACCGGGTCGTGTAGCTCGGCGGCCTTGATGGCTTCTAACCGTTTTTGCAAGGGCGCGACTTGCTGCATCAGAGATCGATCCTTTGGCACGTGGCCGCGCAGTTGTGCTATGCGAAATTTCAAACCCTGCAAATAGTACGGCAGACTGGGCAAGTACCGCCATGGGGTTATCAACAGTACGTCCTTCGGTACCAACTGGGCCAGCTGAGCATGCAAATCTTCCACGCTGGGCGCAAGACCCGGCGATTGTAACTGGTCCAATTCTCGCACCGCTTCAAAACGCAGCTTGAGCACTGCCTCGAAACTGGACAGCGTCAATTGAAACACCTCGGCCAGTTCGCTGCGTCGAGTCGTCATACGTTCATCAAAATCCTTGCGAGTGGTAGGCAGAATCTGGCCGTCAAAATAACAATACCAGGCAACGCTAAGCATCAACTGCTCTGCTAAGGCTTCGGCATTTCCCATGGACGCAAAGTACAGGCCAAGTTGTTTTTGCTTACCTAATTCCCGCCTGAAAAACTGTGCCGGTTTGCCCAAGGACTGCAGCGCCAATTGAGCATAGCCATTTCGATTAGATGCCTCTCGCTCCGCTGCCGTGGAGAATATGGCCACGTCGACTCGACTGCTGAGGGATCCCTTGCCGCTTTGTTTCTCTTGCGCCGGGGCAACATACCGTAGGCCGGGGAAACCCATG
>JAACDS010000061.1 GCA_009936895.1 Pseudomonadota bacterium | reverse complement strand
GCCGGTAGCTCAGTCATCGGCCACCGCGGCCGCGTGTTAATCGATAAGTTTTCTTGCGCACCGCCAAGCATTCTCAGCGCTCCTGCGTAGGCAATCATCGCGCCATTATCTGTGCACAACGCCAGAGGCGCATAAACGATTTCCGCGGTCAGCTTGTCGGTGAGTTCGGCGCGTAACCGCGTGTTAGCGCTTACTCCGCCCGCGATCACCAGTTGCTGCGCGCCGGTTTGCTCAATCGCCCGACGACACTTGATGACCAATGTGTCTACGGCGGCGATTTCGAAAGCGGCAGACACGTCCGCAATGTCTTGCTTGGACAACGGGCCAAGGGATTGCACAGTATTTAGAGCGTAGGTTTTTAAGCCGCTGAAGCTAAAGTCTAGGCCAGGTCGATCCGTCATCGGTCGAGGAAAGCGGAATCTCGTTGGGTCGCCCTGTTCGGCTTGCTCGGCAATTTTCGGACCGCCCGGATAACCCAACCCTAAAAGCTTCGCCGTTTTATCGAAGGCTTCGCCAGCGGCGTCATCAACGGATTCGCCCAAAATCTCGTAGTCACCAAATGCCTTAACGTGCACCAGCTGGGTGTGTCCGCCAGAGACCAGTAGCGCCACAAAGGGTAGCCCGAGAGCGTCGGTTTGTCGGTTGATCAGGGGCGCCAACAGATGCGCCTCCATATGGTGAATGCCCAAGGCCGGAACACCCATGGACCATGCGAGGCTCTTGGCAAACGACGCGCCAACCAAGAGCGCGCCCATCAGCCCGGGTCCGGCGGTGTAGGCGATACCGTCGATGTCATCCAGTGTTTTGTTTGCGTCCTGCAGCACGCGCTCAGTCAGCGGCGTAATCTTTCGCACATGATCGCGAGATGCCAGCTCAGGTACCACCCCGCCATAGTCCGCATGCAGCGCGACTTGACTGTGAAGGGCTTGAGACAGCAGCCCGTGTTCGCTGTCGTACAGCGCGACGCCTGTTTCGTCACAGGAGCTTTCAATACCAAGAGTGATCATGGGCGCATGGTACAAAAATGCTGGGCACTATGCCCTGAATTTAGCACTGCGGGTGGCAGGTTCTAAAATTCTGGCGCTTTTCGGCCAGATTGAGGGTTCTGTTGATCGGGCCCCTGATTCCGGGGTTGCCGCCCTACATGCCACTGTGTAGAATCCGCGCCCTCATTGGAAACAAGTTGAACCATGCCTCACGTAAGAGTCAAAGAGAACGAACCTTTCGATATCGCATTGCGACGCTTCAAGCGGTCCTGCGAAAAAGCTGGTGTACTCAGTGAAGTACGTCGTCGAGAGTTTTATGAAAAACCCACAGCCGTACGCAAGCGCAAAGCCGCTGCCGCAGTGAAGCGTCATATTAAGAAGTTACAGCGCGAATCTCGCAAGTTCGAGCGCTCCTACTAGAGACCGTGTGCTGCCGGCGGAGGCAGGGATCACAGTTACGGTCGGGTCACTTCACTACGTAACACGTCAGGTACTGGCGTGAGCGTGTTGGGGCGACGTAGGTATCGAAAGCCCCTCAGACAGGGGCTTTTTTGTTTCTGTTTTTTAATCTCGTAGACTCAGGCGGGTAGGCCAAAGAAACGGAGGATCGATGTCCGCATTGAAAGACACGTTAAATCAGGCAACGAAAGAAGCCATGAAGGCTCGGGACAAGGATCGTGTGGGCACTCTGCGTATGGTGAATGCTGAACTCAAGCGCATCGAAGTCGACGAACGCCGCGATCTGACAGACGAAGACGTTTTTACCGTTTTAAATAAGATGCTCAAGCAGCGCAAGGATGCGTGGCAGCAGTTTACGGATGCCAGTCGTGAGGACCTAGCAGCGATTGAAGCCTACGAAATCAGTGTGATCGAAGGATTTTTGCCCGCGCAGATGGAAGGGGACGAGTTGGACGATTTCGTCTCTGGACTGCTGGCGAAGTCCGGTGCTCAAGGTATGCAAGACATGGGTAAGGTCATGGGTTTGCTGAAAAGCGAGGGTAAAGGCCGGGTAGACATGGGTAAGGCCAGCGCCTTGGTCAAAGCCCAGTTGGATAAACTCTGATCCGTTCACTTTTCGCGCAGCGTTAAGCTGCGGCGGCAAAAGCCTGTGCTATCCTCTTCAGCCATCGTTCTCCGGATTCGTTCGTGGCAGGTTTAATACCCCAGTCCTTTATCAATGATTTGATAGATCGCGTCGACATTGTTGATGTGATCGACGGGCGTGTGGCATTAAAAAAGACCGGCAAAAACTACTCAGGGCTGTGTCCATTTCATGACGAAAAGTCCCCATCTTTTTCGGTCAGTCCCGACAAGCAGTTCTTTCACTGTTTCGGCTGCCAGGAAAGCGGAACCGCTCTGACGTTTTTGATGAAATTCGAGCGAATGGAATTCGTCGAAGCGGTGGAAACCTTGGCAAAGGACATGGGCCTCGTGGTGCCAAGGGAGAAATCCAATCGACCGTATGTTGAGGTTGATCAAGGGATCTACGATGCCTTAGAGGGCGCAGAGCGGATCTATCGAAAGCAGCTGCGAGGCGCTGAGGTAGCCGTCGGATATCTCAAAGGCCGAGGGTTAACCGGCGTCACCGCACGAGATTTTGGTATTGGTTACGCCCCTGAGGGCTGGCAAAACGTCAGCGAGAAACTGCTGGCCGAGGGCGCGACCAGTGATGCGTTGCTTAAGGCCGGTTTGACCATCAAAAACGACAGCGGTCGGGTGTATGACCGGTTTCGACATCGCATCATGTTTCCCATTAGAGACGTTCGGGGTCGCGTCATCGGTTTTGGCGGTCGCAAGATGGGGGACGAAGAAGGCCCCAAATACCTTAACTCCCCAGAGACAACGGTCTTTTCGAAAGGTCGAGAGCTCTACGGGTTGTATGAAGCCCGCAAGGCAGTGCGCAACATTGATCGACTGCTGGTTGTCGAGGGGTACATGGACGTGGTGGCCCTGGCGCAAAACGGGTTCCCCAATGCGGTAGCCACCTTGGGGACAGCGACGGGCGAAGCTCACTACCACAAGCTGTACCGCTATACCGATGAGGTCATTTGTTGTTTTGATGGCGATAAAGCCGGGCGCTCAGCGGCCTGGCGTGCTCTGGAAAGTGCGTTGCCGGTCTTGAACGAACACCGCCAGCTGAAATTTGTATTTTTACCTGACGGCGAAGACCCCGATTCCTTGGTGCGGGATCAAGGCCCCGATGCTTTCACCCAATTTTTGAACAACGCAACACCGGGTATTGAATATTTGTTCAGCAAACTCAGTGAAGGTTTGGATCTTCAGTCGTTGGATGGACGAGCGCGCTTTATGGGGTTGGCGAACCCCTTCGTTGAAAAAATCCCTGACGGCATTTTGAAAGATCTGGTGAAGGCGCGGGTTCGGGACATTGGCGGCATGGCCGCGCCGGTGACGGGTTCATCCCGGGTGCCGAATCGTCCCATTGTTGACCGTGGGGAATCTTCGGATGTGGGTTCTGCATTGGCGCAAAAGATGCTGAGCATGTTGCTCAAAGCACCAAATTTGTGGGCATCGTTGGACGAGAGTATTCAGCGCGACATGCTTACCCAGAGCAGGGATATGGGGCTGTTGGGGCGACTGGTGAATTTTTTGACCGATCACCCAAAGGCCGACGCAAACGAAATTTTGATCGGATGGCCTGAGGAGAGAGAGCAGGGCCAACTGATTGATTTTGCTAAAAAAATATCTGCTTCAAGCCGTGATGCTTGGCCGAAAGAATTGGCGGACGGCTGTACCCACTTATTGCATCAGCAGCAAAAGAAACAAAGGCAACGGCAGCGCGCTGAACTTCTCGCACAGGGCGACGAACAAAAAATACTGGAAACACTTCCTGTGCCAACGTCACGAGGTGATGCTGCTCCCAAAAGCTGATCTTGTGGCACTTAATCTGCACGGTTGTCTGGCACAAGAGTAGGGCCGTTGGTATAATCCACAGTCGCATTGCATAAATCGAAAGGCTTCGGACAATCCGCCAAGACGTTAAGTAAGGACTTTGGCGCGCTTCCCTGTCCACCTAAATTCCGAATGCCGATGCGTTATTGCTCCTGCAGAGTTGAAGAGGATAAACCATTAGCTCTAAACGGTGACTGGTCTTAATCAAGAGCACCGATCGCGTCGAGAACACACACAGGACTACCGCGGCTTGCATCAGCAGAATGCTGAGACGAGTAGGCTAGGACCTGACATGGGAAGTTATGAGTAAACAAATAACAACGGCACAGCAGCATTCGCGCCTCAAAGAACTGATTGCCAAAGGCAAAGAGCAGGGCTATCTCACCTATGGTGAAGTAAACGACCACCTGCCCGACGACATTTCGGATCCTGAGCAAATCGAAGACATCATTCGAATGATCAATGACATGGGCATCACGGTGTATGAAACCGCGCCGGATGCCGACGATTTGCTTTCAACGGAAGAAAATACGGCCGACGAACTCGCGGCTGAAGAAGCGGCGGCTGCGTTGGCGGCGGTTGAGACAGAAGCGGGTAGAACCACAGATCCGGTTCGCATGTACATGCGGGAAATGGGCACGGTTGAACTGCTGACCCGAGAAGGCGAAATTGCCATTGCCAAGCGGATCGAAGAAGGCATCCGCGACATGCTTACGGCACTGGCCAGCTATCCGGGTACCGTCGAGTACCTGCTGGAAACGTATGCTGAGGTCGTGAAAGAGGAAAAGTTGGCGGATCTTCTGGTGGGTTACTTAGATCCAACCGAGCATGTCCCTGCGGCAACGCAAGTAGGAGCGGACGGTCCGGTCAAATCAGATGACGATGATGACGAGCCCAAGGGCCCAGATCCTGTTGAGGCCAAAAAACGTTTCTCTCTGCTCAAGCGCCAGTTCAATAAGTACAACAAGCTGGTTGAAGAGAAAGGTAAGGGCAGCAAGGAAGTTGAAGCGCAGCAAGTGAAACTTGCGGAGGCCTATTGTTGTTTCAAGCTGGTGCCCAAACACTTTGATTACATGGTCTCCTTGGCCCGTGATTCCCAAGAGGTGGTTCGGCATCAAGAGCGTTTGTTGACCAACGCAGTGGTTCGTCGCGCCCGCGTGCCGCGTGATATCTTCCGCAAGGAATACCAAGGCAGCGAAGTCAGCGTCACTTGGATCAACAAAATCGGTAAGATGAAAAAAGAGTACGCCTCGGGCATCGAAGCCCAGCGTGAAGACATCAATCGTTGCCAAAAGAAGCTAAAGGCGCTGAGTAAGATTACCGAACTGTCGGTGCTGGAAATCAAAGACATCAATCGCCGCATTTCCCTTGGCGAAGCCAAGGCCCGCCGTGCCAAGAAAGACATGGTTGAGGCGAACCTGCGACTGGTGATTTCCATTGCAAAGAAGTACACCAACCGTGGTCTGCAGTTCCTGGATCTTATCCAGGAAGGCAATATCGGCTTGATGAAGGCCGTTGATAAATTTGAGTATCGCCGCGGTTACAAGTTTTCAACTTACGCGACCTGGTGGATTCGTCAGGCGATTACGCGGTCTATTGCCGATCAGGCAAGAACCATCCGTATACCGGTTCATATGATTGAGACCATCAACAAGCTCAACCGTGTGTCGCGCCAGATGCTCCAAGAAATGGGGCGAGAGCCTACGCCTGAAGAGCTGGGCGAGCGTATGGAAATGCCCGAAGAGAAAGTGCGGCGGGTGCTGAAGATCGCGAAAGAGCCGATCTCCATGGAAACGCCCATTGGCGATGATGAAGATTCGCACTTGGGTGACTTCATTGAAGACAATACCATCGGTTCACCGATTGATTTGGCGACGGGTGAAGGCCTTCGCGAAGCCACCAAGGACGTGCTTGGTGGCTTGACTGCGCGCGAATCCAAGGTGTTACGTATGCGCTTTGGTATCGACATGAATACCGACCATACGCTGGAAGAAGTGGGCAAGCAGTTCGACGTGACTCGCGAGCGGATTCGTCAGATTGAAGCGAAAGCGTTGCGTAAGCTCCGTCATCCCAGTCGTTCGGAACATCTGCGTAGCTTCTTGGACGAAAGTTTGGAGGGTGGTAAAGGACGAAACGTCTAAGCCGCCAAGCTGGGGTGCCTGATGTGTGTCAGGCAGCGGTTGAGAAATTGGGCCTATAGCTCAGTTGGTTAGAGCAGTGGACTCATCAAAATGGTGCGCCTGATACTGAAAAGATCAGGATGAACGGGATGAATTCAGGGAAACCGTAGTTGTCGCTTGTGGCAGCCGGCAATCCTGAGCCAAGCCGACAGTACACTGTCGGAAGGTGCAGAGACTACCTGAGAACGGGTGGCTTTTGAGAAAGAGCCCCGAGTGTTCTTAATAACAGGCTAGAGCGTCCCGCTCCCTAACGCAGCACGCGTGCTGGCGAGGGAGATGAGATAGTCCGCACACGGTTGAAAAATCGTGAGAATGTGAATCCATTGGTCCCAGGTTCGAGTCCTGGTGGGCCCACCAATTTCTCTTCCCAAGGTGCTTTGCGAAAGACATTGAAGACCGTGACAGGGGCCTCGGTATCAATGCTCACGTAGTACTCCAGCGAGTCGAACTTATGACCGGACGCCTGATGCACCTGTTTCCCTGCGAGCGCAGTCGGCCTCAAACTTTCAATAAAAATGAGAGATGAACTTATGTTGATTGCGGTAAGGGCTGAAGTTGAGGACGTGGAAGTGTGGCGACAGGGCTTTAAAACCCATGGCGAGTTATTCAAGCGTCAGGGCGTGTCGATTGCGTACATGGGTTCCACGCAAGGGAACACTGTAATCAGCGTGTTCGAAACGAATGATGTGGATGAGTTCATTAGGATTTTCAATGATCCTGCGACAGCCGAGGCGATGGCAAACGACAAAATTACGGGCGGGGTTGAGCTGTTCGTGTTGGATGAATCCTTCTGCCCGCAATAGACCTAGGTTTGCTGTCTAGAACGTGTGAGAAGCTTTGGCACTCGTTGCAGGCAAAGAGTTTTCCCGGCCGCGTTTGTTTCAAACGTCACATGAGCACGGATTGCTGAGGTCTAGGTGGAATAGGGTTTTGGGTTTCCGCGTGAAAG
>JAACDS010000372.1 GCA_009936895.1 Pseudomonadota bacterium | reverse complement strand
GACCTTTGCGGGTCATCCACAGCAGAGCTGTGACAGAAAAAACCGTGAGCACACGTCGCTCGGCGAGAGTCCATGCGCCACTGCTTGGCAGCGCGACACCACCCTGTTTGGACACCCCCCGGGTGATCCAAAATCCTGCGATAGGCAGAAGCACCAAGACTACGGGTACTGCCCACATCATCCACTGACCAAAGGAGATGGCAGAGCCGGTCACTTCCGTATAAACACCCATGAAGACCATGTTCGGTGGTGTGCCTATGGGTGTGCCTATGCCTCCGATGCTGGCGGCATAGGCGATGCCCAGCAAAAGCGGTGCAGCCAGCTTCGCGTCATCAGACTTTTCCAGGGCCGCCAGTGCCACGGGCAGCAGCATCAGCGTCGTCGATGTGTTGGAGATCCACATACTCAAGAAGGCGCTGGCACACATGAAACCAAAGACGAGGCGGCGAGAGCTGTTGCCACCAAACGCGCGAACCATGTACATCGCGATGCGGCGATGCGCTCCGCTGCGCTCCAGGGCTGTTGCGAGCAAGAAACCGCCCAACATCAAGAGCACCAGAGGGTTGCCATAGGCGGCCCCCAATTCTTTTGCAGACAACACCCCAAACAAGGGGAGCAGCGCCATGGGCAGCAGGGAGGTCGCGGGAATCGGAATCGGCTCAAAGATCCACCAAATCACAACCCACAGGGTTACTCCGAGCGTAATGGCCGCATCGGTGTCGCCAGAGCTTTGCCACATCGCAAAAAATGCACAAAACGCGATAAACGGGCCTAAGTACAAGGCCAGCGTTCGCGGATTAGGGTATGGTTTTAACATGGCTGGCGAGGGTAGCGGACATGGCTGACAGTTTCTATTGGTACGATCTTGAAACGACGGGCACGAATCCCAAATGGGATCGGATTGTTCAGTTTGCGGGTATTCGAACCGACTTGCATTTAAACCCCATCGGCGAAGAGCTGTGCTTCTTCGTACGGCTGCCAGATGACGTATTGCCAAACCCCGATGCGTCTCTAGTCACCGGTATCACGCCAAGCAAGCTTGCGGCTGAAGGCATCAGCGAGTTCGATGCGCTGCAGAACATACTGCAAGAATTTAATGTTCCGGGCACCTGCGCCCTAGGCTACAACAGCCTGCGTTTTGATGATGAGTTCATGCGTTATGCGCTCTATCGACACTTGCAGGACCCTTACGCGCGGGAGTATCGCAACGGCAATACACGCTGGGACTTGGTGGACTTGGTGCGTGCGGCTGGAGCTCTGCGACCTGAAGGAATTCATTGGCCTACGGATGAGAACGGCCAGACAGTGTATCGGTTAGAGGAGCTGACCAAGGCCAATGGCATTGATCACGGTCAGGCCCATGATGCGATGTCAGATGTCCACGCGACTATTGGCATGGCGCGCCTGCTGAAAGAACGACAGCCCAAACTGTTCGAGTATTACTACAGCATGCGTCAGAAGAAGAATGTAAAGGCACTTTTGGAGCCGTTAGGCGCGCGCCTGTGCGCCCACGTCTCTGCGATGTACGGAAAGGATCGCTTCAACGTTGCTCCCGTCGTTTCCATGACGCGCCACCCTAGCAATTCCAATGCCATCGTGGTGGCGGATTTGGGCGAAGACACCGAGTGTTTGCTGGATTGGTCTGAGGATGAGATCCGCAACAGGCTTTTCGTGGCCAAGGGCGAAACTCGTGCGCCGCTTCGTGAGGTGAAGGTAAATCGGAGCCCCTTTATCGCACCCTTCGAGGTGCTTACCGACGAAAACATTGAAAAGCTGTCGTTGTCCAAAAAAATCATCAAGGAGCGCTGGCGGCGCCTCAATCAGCCAGCGCTGTCGCAGAAAATCCGTCGTGCGTATGTGCAGGACGGAATGCCCCAAGAAAAAGACGCTGATGCGGCACTCTACGGAGCCTTCGTGCAGGAAGAAGACAAGGCACGTTCCAATCATCTGTATACAGAGCTGGCCGAAGGGCGCTGGGCGGATATGGATTATCGCGATGCCCGCCTGCCCACGTTAGCTGCGCGCATGAAGGCGCGTTCGTTTCCCGAATTATTGGCACCCCAAGAGGCCGATGCCTGGCGGGAATACGTCGCTGAAAAGCTTGCAGGAGAAGGGGATTGGTTGAACTTATCCGGCTTTAATCAGCGGCTGGACGAGCTGGATGACGCGTCGCTTACCCCAGACAAGCAATCGGTGTTGAGCGAACTGCGGCAATACGGCGGCGCATTGAAAGATAAGTATCGGCTGGCAGACAACTGTGGCTGAATCGGAGACCCAGTCGGAGCTAGCGGTTACCTTTGATGGTGTGGACAAATGCTTCGGTTCGCTGCGGGTGTTTCGGCAACTGTCTCTGGGTCTGCCCAAGGATCAGACCACTGCCATTGTGGGTGCGAGTGGTAGCGGTAAAACTACGCTGCTACAGATGATCAATGGCTTGGAACTGGCTGATGCGGGTCGCATAGAGGTCTTGGGCCAAGCGGTGCCCACGCGGCAGCTGGAGGCGTTTCGCCGCGGTATCGGTTACGCCGTGCAAGGCGCAGGACTTTTTCCCCATTTGACGGCTCGGCAAAATGTCACCGTTGTCGCCAAGCTTGAGGGTTGGTCCGACGAGCAAATGGAGGCGCGCTTTGTCTCCCTGCTCGATACGGTCGGTTTGGCGGCGGATGTTGCTGAACGTTTGCCAAGGCAGCTTTCCGGCGGTCAGCAGCAGCGATTGGGCATTTGTCGAGCGCTGATGTTACAGCCGCCGATCTTGCTTCTGGACGAGCCGTTTTCCGCGGTCGATCCCATCACCCGACTCGGCCTCTACGAGAGCTTCGAACAGGTGCGTCAGATACACCCTTCCACCACCGTGCTGGTGACTCACGACCTTCGCGAAGCCCGGCGGTTAGCGGATTTTTTGGTGATTTTAGATCAGGGCAAGGTGGTGCAAAGCGGTATTCCTCAAGAGGTGCTTGAGCATCCGGCCACACCTTACGCCGAGCGGTTGATCGAGAGCCAGCTCTCATGAAGACCAGAATACTCCTGCTGTGGTTCTGTCTGATGGTCGGCATGACGGGCCCTGGGTTTGCCGCTGAAAAGCCAGATACCGTCGTCGTGGGAAGTAAGAACTTTGGTGAAAGCTATTTGCTCGCTGAAATCGCGGCTCAGGTGCTGGAAGCCAAAGGGTTTGTCGTGGTTCGGCAGCTTGG
>JAACDS010000371.1 GCA_009936895.1 Pseudomonadota bacterium | reverse complement strand
TCCCTTGACCCTTGTGGTAGAAAGAAATCGTGAAAACCTGACCGAGTGGTGTGTTTTCCGTGGCCTTTACTGATAGAGACAAAGGCGGGATATACTTATCCCGGTGCTGGCATTATTTGGAGCCACGAGAGGGGTGGCCTAGTGACTTGCAATCACACTCTAGACTTTCTATTTCAATTTCCCAATTTGAGCAATGACATCCCATTCAGACTTTGATGCAAAAAAATACATTTGCGCTCCATGGCATGGAAAGCGTGGCCCCTCATGGTTTAGGCTATTTAAACCAGCTTTCGAAAATGCTTTGAAGCAAAGGAAAGACAATTTCTCAACTCTCCACCAACACCTAAAAGGCACAGACTTTGGGGGCTGGGCTGCTGCCGCACCTCCACATATTGCGGGTGGAGGGGCACTGGTTGCACAGAATGCTCTCAGCATCCAAGCTAGAATCACCAGGTCAGACGAGCTATTATCCCTTATCAAAATCCATATTACCAATGAGGATACCAATGATGCAATCGATGACTATGTGCAAAATTTGGTTGGTGCTGCTCCAGCGGCTCCCCCATTGGGTCCCGGAGGTGCAGCAGCTGCTGGTCTTCTACCAACTGATTGGATAGCTCAAGTATGGAATTATATTGATGTTACCTTTGGACAACTTCCTCAAACGGGCTTGTTACATTCCAATCAAGGGGATGATTGGACAGGTGCCAAGCTTATTGATGTTGGCATTGATCGTGACACACCCCGTCGCTTTTACAGTCATTTGTTACGGCTCAATCGCCAGCGTCAGAACCCGCATGCTATCATTGAAGTATGGACGAAATATCTTAAACAATTTACCTTCCCACGTGCAATGGCAGATGACGCTTTGAAGCAATTGCAGAACCCTACCTTTGTTTTTGCTGCAGGTCCCAATGTAGGTCAGCCAGATCTTGGCAGCCTGGTTGATGTGTGGGAAGAAATTTGGCATGCAATCTATGACAGGGGCATTGAGATCAAGCCTCAGGCTGCAGCACGGCCGTCAGCATCTACTCCTTCCAACAGAGTGGATGGAATGTCAGCCGAGATTCAGTTGGTTGACCCAAACGATTATTCATGGAGTGGTATCCATCAGGCGGAGCTGCACGAGGCATTCATTGTAGCGTCTGGTAACGACGCGTCTGCCTTTCTCAAGGATGAGCGCAACTGCTGGACGTGCCGAGGCTGGGGGCACACAAAAGAACAGTGCCCGTCCTCGAAACGTGCCCGTCCGCTCTCGGCTGCCATTTCAGGGTTGCAGCAGATCCAATCGACCCAGAACGAGCGGCTACGTGCGATGCAGTCGAGTCGCATTCGCCGGTCTGGCCCTTCGCCGTCAAACCGTACCCCGACGAATCGCCCACCGCAGGCTACTGTGCATGCGGCTGAGGAGCTGTACGAATACGACGACGGTGGTGTTTACACCGCGAATGGAACCGAGCTCGTTCCTCCAGTGGTCACGCCTGACCCGGTGCCCGGGACAGGTACTGAACCGCCGATGCCACAGAGCTCATCCGTCCAAACGGTACAGCTTGCGACGCCTGGTGCTCAACCGAGCACTGCTATCGCAGGTATCGGTACTGCCGAGCCTCCCACAGCTGTACCCAATGACGTGACCGAGGCACAGCTTGATGAGCATATTGAGCGGCAATTTTTGTCCAGTTTTTCGGCTTCCACTCATGCCGCTCCGGAACCTGATCCATTTGTCCGCCCTGAGTTCACGCGCCCTATGGCCCGTTCAATGGCTACCACGATCGCGTGTACGGTCGCGTTCGCACTCGGTGCCGCTGCGATGGCTGTCCGCTCGACCCGTGGACGCGCACTGCTGACGCTGTTGGTTGCGGCGACGCCTGCTCACGCATTTGTGACTCATAACCACAGATCGAGTGTCTATTCTTCCGAATTCTCGCGCAACCAAGCGATGTTGAATGGTGCGACTTCTAGACTTCACGGTATTTTGGATTCTGGCAGCACGGAGTGCACGTCCGGCAAACGCAAACTATTTCCTGATCACGCGATTGAGCGATACAATCCACCGATAAAGGTCGAAATAGCCTCCGGCGTGACGCTGCCGGTTGCATTCAGAGGAGGCATGTTGATCAAAGCGCGCAAATACGGTACTTCCTCGTCCAAAAAGACGTTCACGGTGATTTGTCCTGGCAGTTTTTATGTACCCGATATGCCTGTTACCCTCGTGAGTACCAAAGCGCTTTTCCGCCGATGTAGAATCCGGGTCTATTTCAACGACGAGCTCGTCCTTGTGACTTCCACGGGCGAGCGCATCGGATTTATCGAGACCGCCGTCAATTACCTTCTCCTCTTTGACGGAGATGACGCTTCAGATGTTACGCCGACACGCACGCCTGTTCAGCCCGACGCGAACTTCACGGCAACTCTACGTGACCCTATACCTATAACATGGGATCTGTGCCACTCGCGTTTTTGTCACTTCAGTCCTTCGCGCATGCAAGCCTCGATACCGTACCTCGAAAATTGTGGATTCGACAAATTTGGGCCGAAACCCCGCTCTGATCGGCCGTGTGACCACTGTGTCAAAGGCAGCTTTCGCGGTCACAGGCGTGGTGCGCGCCCCCCCGGGCAATTTACGCGTTTTGGACAACGCACGTATTCAGACTCGTGCGTCATGCCCATGTCCACGCCGTTTGGGTTTCGCTACATGTATATCTTCTATGACGCGTATACCAAATTCATCGCTGTCTATTTTGGTAAAACCACGACGGCCGCTGAGATGTTGCATGTCCATAAGCAGTACATTGCCGACTATGGCCGTTACATGGCAAAAGGACATGTCGAACAATGGTACGTCGACGGTGGTCCCGAATTTTCGTCTACCGACACGGTCAAGTTTTGTACTGAAATGGCTACCCGTATGCGGTTCATCGCGCCCTGGAACCCCTGGATGAATGTATCCGAGACCGGGTGGCGCATAATTTTGCGCCCGCTACGCATCGTGTTGGCGGCCAGCAATGTTTCGCGGCGTTTGTGGCCATTTGCGGTGTCGCAGATTGTTACTGTCCACAACGCGCTGTCAACGGCCAGCGACTCGGCGCCAGAGGGGAATTTGGCACGAGCATTTTTCGCCTCTTTGACAGCCTCATCCGTTGCGCCACCGAGCCCATTTTTCCTCGTTACAGGCAAGAAGTACGATGCAGCGCGGCTCCGCACATTGTTCTGCGAAGTCGAAGTGCGAATCCGTAACGCCGATGACGTACGAGCGCGCGAGAAGACCGACGCTGTCACCGACACCGCGATGCACCTCGGCATCGATTCCCGCGCTGTGGGTTACCTCGTTTATATTTTTGGCCGCAGCAGGTTCACCACAATCTCATTCAACGACACCTACTTCCGTGAGAACAAACTACCCTCTCTCGACAGGATTGTTGGCTCGTTTGACTTTAATGGTCTCACAGGCCTACTTCCTACGACCGAGCAGCAGGAACTCGACGACGGGAACCGCCAGTTCCCCGAGCTCGATGATGTGGTGCAACGCCCCGCGCCCGCTGATGCGGGGCAAATGCAACAGGCCCACCGACCAGATGTCGATCCAGGATGGGCTCATCGCGATGCAACCACCACACACTTCTCACGCAAGCAGTGCAACGACAGGCGCTGCCAGACCCCGTCCACCAACGGCAACCATGACGATGGCGACCCTCGCCACTCGTATGAACGAGTAGGAGACGACATCCGAGGTGACCCAGCCCACCGTACTCGTGCTCGCGTTCACAACCGCAACAACGCCAACATCGTCAACGCGATCGATGATGACCCGACGGGTATCCTCCAGCCGTGCGGCCACTCCGCTTGCCCCGTGATGCTTGTGGGTGACGACCCTGACCACCTAACAGCCATCAGCTACAATCTCGAGATCACGGAGTATGGTGATGTCCAACTACCATCCGGTACTGCCGCCGCGCTCAATGGACCGCAAGGAAAAGAATGGCGCGCAGGGTACGTGAAGGACCTCACAGCAAAGATTGAGAACGGCACCTTCTCGTACGTGCCCAGGCCCGTCTCCGAGAAGGTCATAAGGACGAAGGTCGCTCATGCCCTCAAACGCGATGAGCTCACGAACGCCGTCACCGAGCTCCGCGCCCGATGGGTTGGCATGGGATTCCTACAGGGTGTCAACGATTTTCTCGCCACATATACAGCCACGCCGACTGCCACGTCATTGCGCCTGTTTCTCAATATGGTGCTCGTCCTGAACCTCCAACTTGCCCAAGGAGACGTCACTAAGGCGTTTACGCAGAATCCCATTGATGTTCGTCTTTACGTCGAGCAGATGCCGGGAATGGAGGTTGCCGGTGATTGGCCCGGTGCCACCAAGGAGAACACGGTCTGTCTCCTTCACAAATGCCTTGAAGGACTGAAACAGGCTGGCCACATTTGGCAGACGACGCATACCGCAGCTATCCTTGCTTTCCGTCTGACCTCCGCAGGCTACCGCTTCAAGCAGTCGACCATCGAGCCCTGCCTCTTCACCCTCCACTGCAGTGCGGGCATTATCGCAATCCTTGTCTGGATTGACGACATCCTGGTCGCGTTCACCGGGCGTGCACTATACGATGCATTCCTCAAGGCCTACAAGGAGCGCTTCCCCAGTAAACACCACGATGGCTGCATCAAATTCGCCGGAGTGTCGATCGACTACAAGCCCGGAGTCAGTCTCCAAATCGATCAACGACAACACATCGAGATGGCCTACGACAAATTTATCATCGACAAGAAAGCCGCCTCTCGGTCGTCAGCTGTCTCACGGATCGCAGTTGCCGACCGTGACAGCGCCAGGCACTATTCCAAGATCACCCTCGCCGCCAACGACACTGAGCGATCTATGATGAAATCGAAGCCATTCCTCGCCGCTCTCGCTACCGTCATGTACATCTCCCACTGGACCTTCTCGCACCTGACCTACCATTGCTCCTACCTCAGCCAGTTCATGCATGCCCCTTCTCCCCACGCTCTCGAGGCTGACTACGACATGATCATCTACGCTTACCATAATCGGAACATCGATATCATCATATACACCTGCAACCTGTACACCATGCCGCGAGCAATTCCTGACTCGTCTCGTAAGCATTTCGAGTCGAGCTTCGGTCTCCATGGTTACTGTGATGCATCATGGATGCTCAGGTCGGTCGCGGGCTACATCGTGCTGATGTGCAATGGTCCAGTCGACTGGGCGTCAAAAGGGCTCCGCGTGATCTGCCACAGTTCAGCCGAGGCAGAAATCGCGGGCGGGTGTGCTCTGGGAAAACGCTCGGTATTCATTCTACAATTCATCAG
>JAACDS010000370.1 GCA_009936895.1 Pseudomonadota bacterium | reverse complement strand
GTCCGCTTCAGACAAGGGACGGTCCGGACTCATACTCACCAGGTCATCAAGGTTGACCGAGAATGGCAACAACCAGCTGGGTCTGCGAACTACAGCATAGGGCATGCCACCACCAATCGGGCGCGCAACCACAAAAATCACAGCTCTAGGGTCAACCTCTTGCTGTGCTCGTACGTTTACCTGTATCCCAGTCCCGCCGCCCTGCTGGGTATAAGCCGAGCGTAAGGCGCCAATGGCATCAACGGTGGCACGCACGCGCTCGGGACGCTGTTCGGAGTTGAGGGTTCGATTCAGAAGCGTAATCGCCTCGGCCGCATTGCCCTCACTGATCGCGGCAACCGCAAGCATTTCAAGGACTTGAGGGCTGTTCGGATCTGCAGTCAAAATTTCTTGGGCCAACTGCCGGCTGCGATCGTCCAGCACGCCCTGACGGTCAAGATACCGAGCCTGTAGCCAGTAAAATTTTACCGACACGTCGCTGTTGGCGTATTCGTGGGCTTGAGCAAAAGCGCGTTCTGCGCTACTGAACACGCCCTGCTTGAGGTGCGCATGGCCAAGCAGGTACCAGCTTTGGGCGTCTGCTGGCTCTTCAACCAGCCACTCGGTGAGCAAGGTTTGCCAACGTTGCAGGGCCTCGAGGTCATTTTCTGGTGACAAAGCCAGTACCTCTTGGGCCCCTTGAATTTTCGACGCGCCGAAACTTCCCAACTGGCCATACACACCCACGGCGAGTGCAACCAGCAGTGCACCGGTGATCAACAATAGATTGGCCGGTCTGGCGAGAAATCCAGAAGACACGATTCGCTGCGCGCTTACGTTCTGGTCATCCAGCGGCGCCTCAACACTGGGGTACTCGGCGAGCAGAACCGACCCGAGTTCATCGGAGAGTTCAGTGCGCTGTGCCTCGTCCATATCCTCTTCGGCCAGCTCCTGCATCCGCTGGTCGTACCACGCGCGACTTTGTACAGCGGCCTCGTCTCGCGCTGCGTCTTTTGGCGCACGTGCGGTCACGCGAACCTGTCCCCAAGACGACAACGCTGGCGCCAATACAAAGAGCAGTGCCGCCACCGCCAGCAAGAAAAAAACAAACATCAATTTCCGGTATCCGTCTTCGCTGCCACAATGCTCTGCAGCCGTTTTTGTTGCTCGTCATCAAGCCCAGAATGCTCAACGCGTGCCGAATGCTGCAGTCGATACAGTACGAAAAGCGCCAACAGACCCAGCCCAATGGGGACCAGCCAGATGTACCACGTTCGTGTGTTAAAGGGCGGGTCGTACAACACAAAGTCACCGTAGCGAGCTTGCAGGTAGTCCCTGACTTCTTGGTCGCTCATGCCTTCGACTGCCACCAACCGATGGACCGTCTTGCGCAAATCTTGGGCAATGGGAGCATCGCTGCCCGCCAAATTCGTATTCAGGCACTTCGGGCAACGAAACTCCTCAATCAAGGCTCGGTACCGCCGCTTTTCAACGTCATCAGCAAATTGGAAGGTGTCGATTTGCGAGGCGCCCAGTGCGACGGTTGCGGGCAGTAACGCCAGCAACAGCCAAGAGCTCAATTTGCGTAGGGGATATCGGATCATGGCGAGTTCTGGGACTCAGGCGTCGCACTCTGGGTCACCCCCAACTGCCGAAATCGCGGCTCAAGTTCGTCTCGCCAAATGCGCGGGTTTACATCCCCGACGCGTTTGTAGACCACCTCTCCGGCGGCGTTAAGCAAAAACGTTTCTGGCGCGCCATAAACGCCCATCTCGATGCCTAGCAGACCGTCACGATCGTCTAGGACCCAATCGTAAGGATTACCGTACTGTGCGAGCCATTGCAGGGCTTTTGCCGGGCGGTCTTTGTAGTTCACCCCCACAATAACGATGTCAGTGTCTCGGGCGATACGCATCAGTTCTTCATGCTCGCTCAGACAGGTCGGACACCAAGTCGCCCACACATTGACCATGGCCGGGCGACCCAACAGATCGGCTCGGGTAATGGCTCGATCTGGATCTTCCAGTAACCGCGCGCTGAACTCGGGGAACGGTTTGTTGATCAGCGCAGAGGGCAGCTCGTCGCGGGCGCCCAAATCAAAACCGATGTAACCAAGACCCATAATCACAGCAAAGACGCCCAGCGGAATGTAAAGGCTGACTCGGCTCATGCGGCCACCACATCGGGCTCCGCAACAGGAATTTTGCGACGCTGGCGGGCATAGCGCTTGTCAAACACTGCCAGTACACCGCCTATAGCCATCAACAAAGCACCGATCCACACCCAGCGGACCAAGGGTTTGTAATGCAAACGAACCGCCCATGCGCCACCCTCTAAAGGCTCTCCCAGCGAGATGTAGGTATCCGCAAAAAAGCCCGCCGCTATACCCGCTTCGGTCATCACATTGCCGCCGGCAAAGTACTGGCGCTTTTCAGGGCGAAGTTCGTAAGCGTTTGAGCCATCGGCTTCCGTAAGAATAAAAATACCTTGCTGCGCGCCATAATTTGGGCCCACTACATCGATCACACCGGTAAAGGTCACCTGCTGACCCGCAAGCTCCACGCTGTTTTGAGGCGTCATTCGCACATCGGATTCGATGGATTGGGTCGCCGTGACCGCAATACCCAAGGTGCCCATGGCAAAGCCAAGATGCGCTATCGTCATGCCCCAGAATGCCGCCGGCGGCCTACCTCGCCTGAGACGGAGATACAGCTGTTTGGCATGGGTAAGCACCACCCATAAGGCCAGTGCCACCGCGCTGGCCACCACGATCGACGCTGGGTCCAGCAGGAACCAAATGCTGACTCCGAACACACCTGAGATGCCCATGGCCTGATAAACACCAGTCAAAACTTCCGCCCGAGTACGCTTCCAATTGAGTACGGGCAGGAAGGCCAAAGCCCCTAACAAAAGAAGACCCAATGGAACGAAAAAGGCGTTAAAAAACGGCGTGCCAATGGAGATCCGGGCGCCCGTCAGTGCCTCATAACCAATCGGTGCCAGCGTGCCCCAAAGTACTACGGCTAAGGAGACCACTAAGATGACGTTATTGATCAACATGAAAAACTCACGACTCAGCAGGCCGTAGCCGACCTTGGCCCGGGACTGCCCAGCTCGCGCCGCGTAAAGAGCGAGGGAGCCCCCTACGACTAAGGCGAGGAAAATCAAAATGTACATACCCCGCTCAGGGTCTACGGCAAATGAATGTACCGAGGTGAGCACACCCGAACGCACGATAAAGGCCCCTAGCAGCGAAAATGAAAATGCCGTGATGGCAAGCAGCAAGGTCCAGCTTTTGAATGTGCCCCGATTCTCGGTCACCGATAACGAATGCACCAAGGCGGTGGCAGCGAGCCACGGCATGAAGGAGGCATTTTCCACTGGATCCCAAAACCACCAGCCACCCCAACCAAGCTCGTAATAAGCCCACCAGCTGCCTAGAGCGATGCCGCAAGTCAGCATGGCCCAAGCCATGTTGGTCCATGTGCGGCACCAACGGGCCCAAGTCGCGTCCACACGGCCTTCCATCAAGGCGGCCACTGCCAAGGCAAAGGGAATCGCTAATCCCACGTAACCTGCGTAGAGCAGCGGGGGATGCACGATCAGACCAAAGTCTTGCAAGAGCGGATGCAGATCCGCGCCAGCTGCGGGGGTGAGCGGAATCAGGCGCAAGAACGGGTTACTGGTGAACAGAGCGAAGCAAATAAAGCCCAGATTCAGCAAGGACAGAATGCCGAGCACTCGGGTAGTGAAGTGCGCAGGATATTGGCTGGAGCGAAGACTGAAGGCCACCATCCAACAGCCCATAATCAAAATCCAAAGCAAAAATGATCCTTCATGGCCGCCCCAGGCCGCGCTGACCTTGTAGTACCAAGGCAGTAACGTGTTCGACTGATTCGCTACGTAGGCAACACTGAAATCGTCCGCCACAAAGGCGTAAACCAAGGCGGCAAAGGCGATAAAACTGAACGCCCACTGGCCGAAAACCATGGACATGGCCGCCCGTTGCAGCACATCGTCCCTCGGCGCCGTCAGACCCATACCTGCGCCACCCAAGGCCAGCACTGCCGCCAGTGTTAGGGCGAAATTTCCAAGTTCAGGAATCATACGTGCTATCCATTGCCCTATCGGCCTTGCGTTGAGCCGAGGGATAACCCGGCATAGCCGCCTTCGGTGTCGCAGGGGGTTCCATACCCTGTAAATCCATTAATTCCGGCGGCATGTAATTTTCGTCGTGCTTGGCCAGCACCTCTGTCGCGTTGAACACGCCAGCAGCGTTCAGCTGGCCCTCTACTAAAATCCCCTGCCCCTCACGAAAAAGGTCCGGCAGAATTCCGGTGTACTGAACCACAAAATCTGCACATTGATGATCGGTCAAAACGAAGGTAACTCCCAAATCCTGGGTACTACGCACCACACTGCCCTCTTGCACCATGCCGCCGGCTCGAAGCGTTTCGCCGACGGGAGCCTCGCCCGCCACAACGTCCGCCGGAGGGTAAAACATGTTCATGTTTTCGCCGGAGATCTGAATCAGCAGCGCGGTCACGCCACCCGCTACCAGCAGCAGAAACAGGGTTAGATACAAACGCTGTTTACGTTTCGGATTCATCAAAACCTTCCCTATCTCGGTTCGTTACCGAAGCGGAACGATCCGCCAGTTCGATCTCCCGGGCAATCTGTTGCTTTGCGTTGACGAACGCCTGGCGAGCACTAAGCCAAGAGCCAAGCAATACTGCGGCAGTGATGCCATAGGCCATCCAAACATAGAAACCATGTTTGCCCATGAGCAGAAATTCAGCAAATGAGTCGAAGTACATTAGGGAGCCCCCCGTCCGGTGATCCAGTCACCCACCCAGCGAGCGTTCATTTCCCGCTGAAGTATTTCGCTGCGCATACGCAACAGGACGATAAAACCGGCAAAACAGTAAAAGCCCAGCACCATCACCAGCAACGGCAACCACATCTCACTCGGCATGGCGGGCTTTTGCGTCAAACCAAAAGACGCCGGTTGATGCAACGTATTCCACCATTCGACCGAGTACTTGATGATGGGGATATTGACGGTACCGACCATGGCGATCAGCGCGCTGGCCCGGGCCCGAAGCTTCGCCTCGGCAATCGCTTCGCGAAGCGCATAAATACCGACATACAAAAAAAATAAAACCAATGTGGAAACGGTACGTCCATCCCATTCCCACCAACTGACCCACGTAGGCCGACCCCACACGCTGCCAGAAAAAAGCGCCAACGCGGTAATTACCATGCCCAAGGGCAGGCAGGCGGAAATCGCCACGTCGGTCAGCTTCATACGCCAAACCAGCCCGATGAAACCGGCGACACCCATGCCGATGTAAAGACTTTGGGCAAGCATGGCAGCCGGCACATGGACATACATGATCCGAAAGCTATTGCCCTGCTGATAATCTGCCGGCGCATAGGCGAGTCCCCAGATCGCCCCCCACAGCAGCAAGACCGCTGCGGACCAACCGAAAAAGGTTACCCACCGTGTCGTTAGGGAGAAAAACCAGCGCGGGGAGCCCAGCTTGTGCCAAAGACGCTTTAGCGATGCACCTAGCATGACATTGTCCACTGTTCAAAAAATCGTGCGATCACGACGACTCCAACGTTACTGAAACAACCCATACTCACTCGTGATGGGAGCCAAGCGGCTATTGCATCTCTAAACTGATTTTAAGGCCTGCCAAGGTCGCAAAAGGCGCCAGGGCCAAGGCAACCAGACTGATCAGACTGAGGGCATAAACCTGGGGCATTACACTGCGTCCAGCTTGAGCCGCCATTACCATGTCCGCACCAAAAACCAACGTGGGCAAAAACAACGGCAACACCAGCAGCGCCAAAATCACTCCACCACGGTTAAACCCAACGGTCACGCTCGCGCCTACACTACCAAGCAAACTCAACGCCGGCGTCCCCAGCAATAACGCCAAGGCAGTTGCCGGCAGCGCTTGGGACGATAAACCCAGCATCACGCCCAAGACCGGTCCGAGACACGCCATGATAAACCCAGTGCTCAGCCATTGCATAAATATTCGGATCAACACTGTGACAAAAGGTACCTGGGCGCTGACCAAGGTCTGCTCAAGGACACCGCTGTCAAAGTCCCGCCGGTACATGCTATCCAAGGCCAGCAGTTGAGTTAGCAGCACCAGTGTCCAAAGGACGCCGGGGGCAACCGCGGAAGCCTCATCTGTCGCCGTCGTTATCGCATCTGGGGCGGCGATAACAAAAAGCATCGTGGTGAGCAACAAAAAGGCCAAGGGATTAATAACCGCACCCTTGGCGCGCAGCAGCACCTGCCATTCTCGAACCAAGGCACCGCGAATCATGGCAAGGTCTCCGCTATCGCGGCGTCCAATATCAACTCGCTCTTGCCGTCGATGGCGATGGCATTGTGGGTTGCGCAAATCACCGCCCCACCGTTGGCGCAGTGCTCAGCGATGATATCCCTTAGGAGGCCTTGTGCACTGGCATCTAGGGCCGTCAGCGGTTCGTCCAGAAGCCACAGTTTGCGCGAACTGAGCACCCACCGCGCCATAGCAACGCGTCGTTGCTGACCGGCCGACATGGCAGCGCATAGGCTGTAGGCCATCGTCAATACACCGGTCCGGTCTAGGGCGTTCAGAGTCGTTTCATGATCTAGGGTGTGATCTTCCAAACCCGCCAGCCAAGCCAAGTTTTCCAGCGGCGTCAGCAAACCGTCCAAGCCCAATCGATGGCCCTGATAGAGCGTATCTTGGCTGTGGTATTCGCCAGTGAATTGAGAGTGCAGGCCGGCTAGAGTGCGCAGCAAGGTGGATTTACCAGACCCATTGGCCCCAATCAGCTCAACATAGTCACCGGGCAGAACACTCAGTGATACGGGTGAAAACAGCCGCCGCCCGCCTCGTTCACAAGACAAGGTGTTTACGGCGAGTAGCGGCTGAAGAGTCAACGCAATCTCATCAGTCGAGAATCATGCGCGCGCCAAGATAAACCTGCCGCGGCATGGCTGGGAAATACCGGTAGCTGCCAAAGGCGAAGTCAGCTCGATCGGCATAACGCTCGTCCAGCAAATTCATGACACGCACGCTGATTTCCGTGCTGGCACTGGCCTGCTACTGCAGTCGCCAATTCACTGCGTAGTGACCTTTGTAGCGCGCAGTATTCGCCGCATTCAGGAAATGCGAGCCGACCCGATTTACTTCCAGCTCGTGTTTCAGCGTATCGGTAATCGCAGTACGCCAAGCCGCGTGACCAATCCAGCGTGGCGCCGAATCCAGTTCATTGCCGTCGGTGATTTCTTCACGTCCGTCCGCATCCGCATCCCGTGCAAAATCGTACTCATGCTTCGCGTAAGTCGCTGCCAATTGAAATTCATGACGACCGACCTGACGCTGGCCACTGAACTCCACGCCCATGGATTGCGTTCGACCGTCACTCACGTTGAAGGCTTCAGAGTCGCGAAACAGGAAGTCGCGTGTACGCTCCGCAAAAAACGCCACTGCGATGCTTTCGTTTTTGAACCCCGCTTCCACGGCGGTTAAATCCTCGCTGTCCAGATCGGCGATACTTTGCCCACCGCGTAGCCGGTACAGTTCCGTCACCTGAGGCGGCCGGAATCCACGACTGGCGTTGGCATAGAGCAGTCCGGCAGCTATATCTCTTTCAAACCCCAGCCGGGCGCCGACGTTAGTAAAGGAGTCATCGCGACTGGCTGGACGCGTGTACAGGCAGCCGCCGAAACCGCAGTTGGTGCCATCGTCTTTTGTGTTGCCGACGATATGATTGTTCGTATAGTCGTAACTCAAATACTCCAGACGCAAGCTATGAAGTACGCGAAAGCTGTCATTAACGCGATGCTGCAGGTCGTAGAAACCCGCAATCAACTGCGAGTCCACGTCATAGTCGTAGTGTAAACCGGCGGGTCGAGTCGCTACTAAGAAAGCACTGCCCGCTGTCGGCCCTTCTTGAAACTCGGTCAATGCGCCGGACATGAGTTCTATCTGACCGCCCACATTGGCACTGGTATCACCCGCGTCGATGGCGTAGCTGACGATCAAGCCACCACTGGTTTGCTCATTGTTTTCCAGCGGCTGGCCCGGCAAAAAGTGCTGCAAAAACGTCATTTGGGAGCGACGCAGGTATGGCTTCAGCGTCAGCTGGTCCTTGACCCACTCGCTGCTGGCACGCATGGACCACGCATCACGATAGGCTTCTGGATTGGGGTTAGAGCTGCGCAAATCCGGATCTTCATAGGCTTCAAAGCCACGAACATAGGCGCCTGTTTCCTGATTCAGCAGCGTCGCGGTCAGCTGACTGTTAACCGCCCAACCATTCACTTGGGTCATATGCGCCAGATTCAGTTTTTGCTGGCCATAGCCTGTGTTATCTCGGTACCCGTTGGTGGTCGTGCCAACAAAACTGGCGCCAAACGCATGCTCGCCGCGTTCAAACCGGCCGGCAGCATTGATACGGCCGTAGTCGTAAGGTCCAACTTCAATGCCCAGACTGGTTTGCCTAGGGATTGCGTTGATGACGTTGACGGCGCCGTGCAGCGCATTGCCGCCTAGAACTGCGCTGGCCGGACCGCGCCAAACTTCAACGGCCTGCGCCTGCTCCATATTCAGCTCGAACAGATTGTTGATGTTGCAGAAGCCTTGGGGGCGCAGCGGAATGCCGTTTTCCAGGAGCGCGAACTCACCGCAGGCGCCAGAACCTGTGTAGACAGCAGAACGTATCGCCGTGAGGTGTTCTTGTCCCGAGCCACGATTGACCCAAACACCGGGGACACGATTCAGCACTTCGCTGGGGTGCGTGGCGGCGACGTCTTGGATAGTCTGCGCGTCAATCACGCTGATACTGCCACTGTCACCCAAACGCTGTTGGAGGCTGGAGACACCCTGCACAAGAACTTCTTCCAGAGCTTCACTGGTATTTGTCGATAGTCCTGTGTCATCTGCAAGTGCTGACAGGGGGGAACAGGCCAGTACCGCGACAGCGATGCCGAGTTTTGTTACGAGTTGGAACATAGCGTCACCATTTTTCTTGTTATCAATTCGCGCGAGACCTTACGCATCTAATCTTGCCGTTGCAATTGAGCGTTAGAATCGTCCAACACACGTACACCATCGATTTCCGGTCGCATCCCGTCACTGCGCAACTCGGCATTACTGGGCGCTTGCACCACAACGTCGTAGCTGAAACACGAGTGCGCGCCCGCTGGCAGACGCTGAGTATTGCGCAGGCGCAGTGATGGCTGCCGCGCATCCGACGCCTTTGCATCAAGCACCTCCGCCGGCGCCGATGGCTGCACAGCCCAATCCCCCTGACCGGCAGATAGGCCGACAAATGTCACGCCAGGTGGCAACTGTTCGATCAGTTCCAGCCCGTAAGCAGGCACCGCGAAGCGGTTAGCATTGTGGAGCCGTAGCTCGTATCGCAACAGCTCACCCACGGCCACCCGGTTCAAAGCCGGCAGGGGGGCGACGTTTGCTGTTTCGCGCGTCTGCTCGGGCACGCCGCGATCCGACGCGATCGCGGCTGGGTTTTGCTCTGGCACCGGGCCGAGCAGATCGTCGGGCATTTCGCTGCCTGCTTGGACCTCCAAAGCGGGCGAGACTGCGGTTTGAATCGGATCCGATGCTTTTTCTACCGGGGGCAACGGATCCTGGCTTGGAAACGCCAGCGTTTCAAACGAACCATCGTCGAGAACCCGCTGCACAGTGGTTTCAACCTCGATACCTGCGCCATACGTCTTCGCGCCGCAAAGGCTCGACAGCAGTACTATGACGAACAGCTTCAACGTGAATCGGCGCATAAAAATACTCACTTTGTCGTCTTTAGGACGCCGACGCATCGGCTAGCACAATGTCGATGTGTTCGTTTTCCGGGTAAAAGCAGAGCTCGGCAGCGCCACTTTGCAGCATGGCTCTTACCCGATCACGCTTTTCGTCCAGAGTGAAATCTTGGTGCCCATAGTCCGTGCCCTCTCGCAATATGAAGGCATCAATCACCCCCAGTAAGGCGTCATTCGTCAACTCAGTGGCAGGAATTTTGATCACTAATCTATCTGCAGAGCATCAATACGCGTGCTATCAGCCTTCAGTCCGGCAAAATCGAAGAGTTTGCGGTCGCCCAAGTGTGACAAGGTGACGTTATTGATACTGCGGCCAATGTTGTCCACCCTGCCCGGGTGGGTGCGATCCCAACCAGACAACATTTCTTTGATCACCTGCCGCTGGAGGTTGTCTTGCGAGCCGCAGAGATTGCAGGGGATGATGGGATACTGCCGAAAATCAGACCAGCGCTGGATCAAGGATTCCCGGCAATAGTACAGCGGCCGAATCAGAATGTTCTGGCCGTCATCGCTGCGCAGTTTGGCTGGCATCGCTTTCAGCTTCGCACCGTAGAACATGTTCAGCATCAATGTCTCGACCACATCATCGAGGTGGTGGCCTAGGGCGATTTTCGTGGCACCTATTTTCTTTGCATGACTGTAGAGAATCCCCCGCCGCAGGCGAGAACACACCGGACAGGTTGTT
>JAACDS010000369.1 GCA_009936895.1 Pseudomonadota bacterium | reverse complement strand
CGTCTCAATCATGGCAACGAGCTAATGGTGAGAAAGGACTGCAAAGGAGCATAGCCCCTATTGTTTTGTTACGTTCCTTAACTTCACCCCTTTTATTAATATTTAAAAAAGGGGGAACTTTTTTAAAAAAGAGACAGTCTAGTGTTTTTGGAAATTATGAAGTCAGAATCTGTTTCGTTCAGTCGTTTCATTCTTTGGCGAGAATGCGTGTTTGTTAAAAGACACGCTTTATATATTAATACCCGGATGTTTCCGACTCCAACCACCCCAGCAGGGTTTGCCTATGCCTTTGGACAATCCTGTTTAAACTAACATAACTTAATGGCGATAAGTAAGATGATTAAGGTAAATTCTCTATTTAGAAATTATGGTGATTTCAAGGCGGTCGATAATGTGTCGTTTGAAATCAATAAGGGCGAAGTCGTCGGATTACTCGGACACAACGGTGCGGGTAAAACGACGATCATGAAAATGTTGACTGGCTATTTGGAGCCGACGTCTGGATCGATTGAGGTGGATCAGCTACAAATTGATGCGGATACGCGAGCGATTCAGGCTCGTATTGGCTATTTGCCGGAAAATTGTCCGGTTTGGCCGGAGATGACGGTGATAGATTATCTCAAATATCAAGCCCACTTGCATGGTGTTGAGGATGTTAGAATTCAGCCGGCAGTGGTTGATGCGGTCCGTCGCACTTCCCTTAACGAAAAGGCGACATCGTCAATCCAAACGCTGTCTCGTGGTTACCGCCAACGGGTCGGTGTCGCGCAAGCCATTCTTCATAGTCCGGATATTATTATTCTGGACGAGCCTACTAATGGACTTGACCCGACGCAAATTTTACAGATGCGCGAGCTCATCCGTGAATTAGCAAAGACCGCTACAGTCATTCTTTCGACACACATCTTGCAAGAAGTGCAGGCAGTGTGTGAACGTGTCTTGATTATGCGGGACGGTAAGCTCGTGGTCGATTCATTAATTGCGGACTTGCAATCTGGACGTCAGTTGCGCTTGGCAATTGATAGCGGGGAGGCTAGCGACTACCTCGCTTGTGTCGCGGGTGGTTCGAAAGTTGAGAAGCTGGAGTCCGCCGATGGCAAGTCTTCTTACTTGCTTGATTGTGGAGAGTTAGTTGCGCCGGAAGTCGCCGCTGCTATCGCCAGTGCAGGGGATAAACTTTATAGTTTGTCGCCGGAGGTGCGTAACCTCGAAACAGTCTTCGCTGAAGTAAACACCGCACAATCCACGGCCGCATAAGGAGGGTTTATTATGAAGTATCTTAGTAAGATTTTTTGTAAGGAGTTTAATGCTTATTTTGCCTCGCCAGCAGCATGGCTTTTTATGGGAGCATTTTTAGCGGTGACTCTGTTTGTGTTCTTTTGGGCGGAGGCATTTTTTGCCAGAAACATTGCGGACATGAAACCGTTCTTCAGCTGGATTCCAGTCCTGTTAATTTTTCTGGTCGGCGCGCTTAGTATGCGCACCTGGTCGGAAGAGCGTCGTTCAGGTACAATTGAAAACCTGCTGACCAGCCCAGTAGGTGCCTTACAGATTGTAATGGGCAAGTTTCTCGCAAACCTGACGCTGGTTGCCTTGGGACTCGCGTTGACGCTTCCTTTGGCCTTTTCTGTTTCTATCATGGGGTCTCTAGATTGGGGGCCGGTGATTGGTGGTTACATTGCTAGTTTGTTCTTAGCGGCGGCTTATGTGTCAATTGGGCTTTATATGAGTGGCCGTACGGATAATCCTATTGTTGCTCTCATTCTTACGGTGGCTTGCGCAGGAGCGTTTTATTTGATCGGATCGAATATGTTGACGACGCTGTTTAGTCACAAAGTCGCTGGAATACTTGAGTTGATTGGCAGCGGGTCGCGTTTTGATTCTATCACTCGTGGCGTTTTGGATGTTCGCGACATTTATTACTATTTGTCGATCGTAGGCGTTTTTATGACGTTGAACATTCTCAGCTTAGAGCGGTTACGATGGGCGGGAAATCCGGTTAAAAGCCATCATCGCCAGTGGCTTCTCTTCACCTGGCTGACAATTGCCAATTTGTTAGTAGCTAACGTCTGGTTGGACTCAGTGCGTGTGGCACGCGTTGACCTAACTGAGGGCAAGTCTTACTCTCTGTCCTCGGCAACGAAGGATTACATTGCTCAGGCGGCCGAACCATTGTTGATTCGTGGTTACTTCTCGCAAAAGAGCCATCCACTCCTTGAACCGTTAATACCGCAACTTAAAGACTTATTAGAAGAGTATCAAGTTGCAGGTGGTTCTAAACTGCGTGTTGAATTTATCGACCCTCATAGCAATGATGATGTTGAAGCTGAAGCAGCCGATAAGTATGGCATTCGGCCGGTGCCGTTCCGTATGGCGAGTCGATATGAAGCGGGCGTTGTGAATTCATATTTCGATCTCGTGATTGCATATGGTGACGAATACGAGGTGCTATCCTTTAATGATCTGATTGAAGTCCAATCGAGTGGTCGAGGAGATCCTGAGGTATTGCTCAATAATCCTGAATATGCGATTACCGCAGCCTTGCGTAAAGTCATCAGCAGCTTCCGAGCTGGTGGAGATGTTTACAGTGACTTGTCAGCCGAGGTGAGTTTCAAAGCTTACGTTTCGCCTACGGACAAATTACCGCTAGCTTTTGCCGATTTCCGAGGTGCTTTGGAGAGTACGCTAAAGAGCATGACTGAGGAATCTGCAGGCAAGTTAAATTACGAATTTGTCGACCCTGAAGGAGGAGACGGTCAACTCGCACAACAGCTTAATGATCAATACGGCTTTGTGCCGCAGATTGCAGGGCTTTTCGACACGCAACCTTTTTGGTTCTACATGGTCTTGGAAGGTAGCAATGAATCCGTACAAATCAGCCTGCCGGAGGAGCTCTCTGGCAGTAGCCTGAAAAATAATATTGAGACCGCGCTCAAGCGCATGGCTCCGGGTTATTTGAAGACAGTTGCCCTCGTCGCCCCTGAGCGTCCGCAGCAGCAAAATCCTTACATGCCGCCACCATCGGGTAAGACTTATAATGACTTGCGAGCTGTCCTCGAAGAGAATGTGCGCGTGATTGATGCGGATCTCTCCGAAGGCAGCGTTCCAGCTGATACGGACATGTTGCTGTTGCTCGCTCCCGAGAATTTATCTGAAAAGGCAATCTTTGCTGTCGATCAATTCCTCATGCAGGGTGGTTCGGTCGTTGTCTCAACCGCGTCATTTAACGCAAACCTCAGTAATAGCCGTTTGGTTGCTGCATCCTACAATTCAGGCCTCGATGATTGGCTTATGAGCATGGGCTTCACCATTAAGAACGAAATGGTTTTAGATCCACAAAATGCATCCTTACCGATTCCTGTTCCGCGTCGAGTGGGACCAGTGTCCGTTAATGAGATCGTGATGATGCCTTATCCACATTTCCCCGACATTCGTCAAGAGGGTTTATATGCGGAGCACCCCGTAACTGCGGGACTGAACCAACTTACTTTCAATTGGGCTTCTCCCGTTGTTGTAGATGCTGAAAAGCACACTGGACGTGAAGTGGCTCAGCTTGTTAAATCATCTGCTAACAGCTGGGCTTCGGACGATGTTAATGTGCTGCCTGATTACCAATTGTATCCACTAAAGGGATTCGTTCCTGGTGTCGCTCGCAATGAGCATACTCTGGCAGCAACCAGTAAAGGACGCTTCGAATCTTATTTCAAAGACAAGGAATCACCGTTGCTTCCAGAGAATTCTGAAGGCGAGGAGGAAGACAGTGAAAAGACCGGCGATGCATCCGCGGAAGATGAAAGTATGGTTTACGGTTCTGTGATTCAAAGCTCCTCGGATTCCGCCTGTTTGGTTGTGATCGGCAGTAATAACTTTGCTGAAGACATGGTTCTCTCTATCGCATCTCAGGGCTTGGGCTCCGAGTATGTTGCACCAGTCGAGTTCTTGCAGAATCTCGTCGACTGGTCGCTCGATGACTCAGGTTTACTTAGCATACGTAGTCGAGCGCAACTCGCTCGTACGCTAGACCCTATAAAAGATTCGCAACGTCGTTCCTGGGAGTATGGTAACTACGCCGCCGCACTAGCAGGGCTGATAATTGTTTGGATGATTCGCATGATACTCAATCGTCGCAAACGTGCTCAATATGAAAAATTTTTAGCGGAAATTTAATATGATGAAAAAGAATTATCTACTAAGTATACTCCTAGTGCTTCAAGTATTGGCCGCTTATTTCGTTATTTCAAGTGGTGATGAATTACAAGGCCATGCGGGCATCCAAAAACTACTCGATTTCAATCGTGAGCTAATTGACGGAATTCGAATTGAGGACAACAATGGGAATCTTGTTGAACTCAAAAGCGAAGGCGAGGCTTGGCTCACGGCAGAAGACTTTCCTGTTAATGTCGATCGTGTAGATCGTCTTTTGGAACGCTTGGAAGGACTTGAATACGGCCTTGCCGTTGCCAGTTCGCCGAGTTCGGCCAATCGTTTTGAAGTGAGTGGGGATCGCTTTCAGCGCTATCTTAAGCTACTTAACGACGATAAGTCCGTCGCTGAATTCTATCTCGGCACGGGTGCTGGCGCACGTCGTAATCATGTGCGCCTTGCCGATCAGGACAAGATATATGCCGTAACGATTGGCAGTTACGATTTGCCGGCTGAAATTGCTGATTGGCAGGATAAGGATTTGCTCCAAATCGAAGTGAGTGAGATTCGGTCTATAGACCTCGAAGGCCTGACGATTCGGCGCATAGAGCAGAGTGAAAATGAAGATGATAGCCAAGACACGGAGTCGGACATAGACTCTACCGAATGGTTCGCCGATGGTTTGGCAGAGGACGAGACCTTCAAGGTCGACGAGTTTGAGACACAGCTTCGCAACCTCGCAACGCTTCGTTTTGACCGCGCTTTCATGGGCTCGCTCGAAGAGCAGGTGATTAAAGCAAAAATCGTTGTTAGTTATGGCGATCAAGACCGCACTTATGAGTTCGCTGAAACTATGGAGGGCGACAATTACTGGCTCAAAGTAACTGGCTTTGAAGAGCTATTTGAAGTTTCTCAATACAATGGCAATCGCATCATCGATAACTTAACAGGTGATAAGCTAATTGAAAAGCCCGAGCCTGATGAAGATCCAGAAGAGGTTGCTGGAAATAATTTGGATGCCGTAGCTGATCCGCAAGAGACTTCCTCCTTAGAAGAATAAATCGGGTCAATAGAATATTCTCACGCTAAAAGCGCACAGCATTTGTCTGTGCGCTTATAGCGTAAGCTCCCACTTTGGTGTATCGCATCTAGCAGAAGCTGTAAATTTTGTTAAAAGAGCTTAGGTTAAATTCTTACGCTTAAAATTGGTCTGTAATCAGCAATGTCACAGGTTCTTCAGCCTTCAGGCTAGCTGCGGTTACGTAAGCTTGCAAATAGTTGTTACCCTTTGTTAGCCCTAGACCGCTAGTCATATCAGTAAGCGCACCACTCAAAATATGGATTAGGCGTGCACTTTCTCCAGCTGGAAGCTCCAGCGCTTCGTCACCAGGTTTCAGTTCGAATCTGCGAATGCGAAACTCTTTACAGTCGGCCAACGTCTGTTCCCCAGGCACTATCTTGAGTGGCCTGGGTTCGAAGTCTTCAAAATCGATCGATTGGAGTGATTCTTCGGGGTGTAATTGTCGCGGGGCACCGTCTAGCCCGACGCGTCCCCAGTCGTAGACCCGATAAGTGGTGTCTGAGTTTTGCTGGATCTCTAGAATTAAATTGCCCGCGTCGATCGCGTGTATACGCCCGCTCTCTACAAGGATCGAATCGCCTGGTTTTACGGGGAAACGATGCACGCAGGCGGCCACTTTATTGCCTTTAAGTGCTTTGGTGAATTGTTCACGGGTGACGCCTTGCTTCAGCCCCACGATCAGCGAGGCATCTTCGTTACAGTCAGCGATGTACCAATTCTCAGTTTTTGGTTCGCCCCCCAGTATGGGTGCGATTGCGGCAGGCGGATGCACTTGGAGCGATAAGCGATCTTGGCAGTCAAGCCACTTAATCAGTATAGGAAATGGTTGTGAACCTTCGCGGCCTGGCCCAAGAATATCCGTCGCGGCACTTTCCAAAAGCTCGCGGATGGTTTTACCTTTGTGAGTGCCTTCGGCGACGATT
>JAACDS010000368.1 GCA_009936895.1 Pseudomonadota bacterium | reverse complement strand
CGCCCGATGCGTGCGTGCGGATTGATTTAGCGCCTTTGTCTCTGCTCATGGTGCAAATTACCAAGCGGCCTTGTGATCCTCGCAAGTGCTGTTGAGAACAAGAGTTATCGGGGTCGGCGCGTTAAACGATAGAACGCGCCGTCGCCTTCTAGGTTATCCGGGTCCATGTCGTACTTGTCAAAGAACTTGTTCGCCACAAGTTCAACTGTTTCGGGGTCCGATAAGATCTTGGCATGAGCGCGATACAGTGTGCCGTCCACGTCTAGAATCACTCGGGGGTCGCTTTCGATTTTTCGGGCCCACTGATTTGAGCGGGCTGATGCGCCGACGAAAAATTCGTCTTTAACCCCCACGCCCCAGATCGTGACCGAATAAGGGTCAGCAGGATCGGTTTCCAACAATACATTTTCACAGTCTTCCGCGTGATCCCAATTGGCTGGCCAGGGCGATAGCTCGCCTTCTAATTTTCCGCCGGGTATTGGCCCTAGTGGGGGACCGCAAGAACTCAGGAGGAAGGCGCCGACGATCCAAAGTGAGGTGTGCCTGAAATGGGTTTGTGTGAGCATAGGCATGTTCAAAGGTCTCTTTCGGATATTGCAAGCTTAGTTCAAGTTTCAATGTATCATCTCTCAAACGAGAATGGAGGGTTCCACTGTCCAAGCACGGGTGAGAAATTATGTCTGAAGAGCAAACGGAAGGCGCAAAGGCAACGGCTGACGACGTGGAAGCAAGCTCTGCCGATACAACGGAATCAAGCACCCAGGAACAGCCTGAGGTTGAAGAAGAAAAGCAGCCAGAGAGTTGGTTCATTACCGGAGCCAATGGAAACCTCGGTCAGCGATTGATTCGCAGGCTGCTAACCGCAGGAGCAATGATCACGGCGGTCGTGCGTAGCGGAAGAGCTGAGCGGGAGTTAACCCGAGTGTTCAGCGCTACCAGCCAGCTACGTATCGAAGTGATCGACTACGCAGAGACGATGTTGCTCGCTCAAGCTGCCTACGGCGCGCAATACGCAGTGCATCTGGTGGGAATTCTCAAGTCCAGTAAAAATGCGACCTATGCCACGGCTCACGAATCCAGTTGCACTTCTCTGTCCAGGGCGCTGAAGGATACGTCGGTTGAGCACATTACTTACCTTTCTATACTTGGTGCAAAGCCGGAATCGAACAACCCGTGTTTGGCGTCCAAGGGGCGTGCCGAGCGAATCCTATACCGAAGCCCGATACCTGCGTGCACCCTCCGTGTGCCCATGGTGATTGGTGAACGAGATTACGCCAGTAAAATGCTCACCCAACGGGCGAACCTTAACAGTTCCGTTACGTTTCGCGCCGGCAGCTTAGAGCAACCCATTTATGCTGATGACGTGATCGATGCGATTTGCAGCGCTGCCCGGCTTGGTCTTGACGGCGGGCTGGATTTGGCGGGGCCCGAGAGCCTAACCCGTGCCGAACTTTACCGTCGCGCAGCGGCAGTCATTGGCCGCACAACACGTGTCCGCTCGATTCCCATGTTTTTGGGTTACATCATGGCTTGGTTTTTGGAGTTGTTCATGTCCGAACCGCCGGTGACCCGCGCCATGTTGGGCGTGTTAGATCATGACGACGACATTGACGTTGCTAAAGCTCTTCGCATTTTAGAGCTGGATAAACTGACGGAACTCGATGTCATGCTTCGCAAAACCGTTGCCAAAAGCTGATCTCTTACCCCTTTAGAGCTTTGGCCAAAAACGGCAGGCTGATATCCAGCCGGTGATCAACGCCTGAATGCGTTCCGGCAAACTCCTCATAGCGATGGCTGATGCCGCATTGGTTGAGGCGCATGGACAGCTGTCGCGAGCCATAATGAATATGGAACTGATCTTGCCACCCGCAATCGATGTAAATGCCACGCAGTTTGGCCAATCGAGTCTTTTCGGCCCGCACCCTGTTGATGGGGTCGTGTTTCAACCAAGTACGCCAGCGGGTATCGATGCGCTCACCGGTATTCAGATCAAAGGGCAGGTTGGATCCGTTAGGCGCGTCCGGGTTCGGGTCATAAGTTGCGGCCATGGCGACCAACATCAACGACATGATGTCTTTGCTGGAAACGGGTTGTTCGCCATTGGGTGGGCGGCTCGAAACATGAGCCAAAAAGCGCTGAACGCGACCGTCATCTTCGCCCGGCGATGATTGTGGTCTGACGATGTGCTTACCGGGTCTTGGCGTAGGCGCCGCGAATTTCTGCAAATGCGTCAGTACCGCAGGCCACTCGGCACCGTAGACAAAATCGAAATAGGCATCGCCCGAGTGATTGGCAATCGCGCCCCAAATGTTCGGGTAGGCCATACCCAAGCGCATGGCACCAAAGCCACCGGATGATTTGCCGAAGCACCCCCGGTGGCGGGCATCCGCCAACGTGCGAAATTCATTGTCGACAAAGGGGACGAGCTCTTGGTTTAGATAATCAGCGTAGTCACCAATGGCGCTGGAATTGATGTACTGGTTGCCTCCAAGCCGCGTAAAGCAGTCGGGAAACACTACGATGACTGGGGGCATGCGCTTGGTTCGTATCAAGCGGTCCAGTTTTTCGGGCAAGTTTTCATCGAAATTTCGCCAATTCAGATGACTCAGACCGCTGCTGGTAAAGCCCGCTAAGTCATAGAGTGTGATGAAGCGGCGGTGTGCATTGCGCGGGGAGTCGTAGGCGGCGGGCAGATAGACGTAGAGTTTGCGTTGATGAGGATCACCCAGGGGATTGTCTCGAAGCACGGCAGAGTCGTGCATGAGCGTGACAATTCGACCGCTGGTAGGGGATGCTGATACTGCCGTCATAATCGGGTCCGGGTTGGTGTGTCGCTGTTGAACAGACAAGTCTATAGTTTGGCGTCATTGAGAAAAAATTTGCAAACCCTTAAGAAGATGCGGGGAGGAACGGCGTGGGAATGCGACAAATCAAACCAACGAGCCGTCGGCGAGCCTAAGAGACCGAAAGGCCGCTCTGCTGTGGCTGATTCTGCTGTGCTGTGCCGTAGGCATGTCGTCGACGTGGGCTGCAGCCAGCCCGGAAGCAGGTCGGGTCCTGTACCCGGTATGCCCCTCCTGTCATGGTGCTGACGGGCAGGGAAATCGTGCCATGAGTGCCCCGAAGATTGCGGGCCAGCAAGGGTTTTATTTGCTCAAACAGCTGCAGCATTTTCAATCTGGAACCCGAGGCACTGCCCCGGGCGATGCCAAGGGGCGGCAAATGGCGGCCATGTCAAAAGGCCCCCGGTTAGCCTCGAGCCAAGCACTGGAAAATCTAGTTGCCTACGTAGAGAGCTTCCCGGACAACAAAACTGTCGAAACCGTGAGTGGTGACACTGATCGAGGCAAGGATCTATTCGTGACGTGCGCTAGCTGTCACGGTGATAAGGCCCAAGGTCTGGAAATGATGGCCGCTCCGCGCTTGGCAGGTCAAAACGATTGGTATTTGGTTGCGCAGCTGGAAAATTTTGCGGCGGGCAAGCGCGGTTACGCGCCAGGTGATCACGGTGGCCGGCAAATGAAAGCCATGATGGCCGTACTGCAGAGCCCTGAGGATTATCGGGACGTGGTCGCCTACATCAATACGCTCACCCCCTAGCGCTTCATCAGACGTAACCTTATGACCTCTCCTCGCCTCCACCTTGATCTTGATGCGCTTGCGCATAACTTTCACCTTCTGCGGCAACGTGGCGCAGAGTCTTTGCCAGCTGAGCGGGCTGCCGCAGTGGTGAAAGCCAATGCCTATGGCCTGGGCATTGGACCCGTTGCGCAGCGGTTGTGGCAAGAAGGCTGCCGTCGTTTTTTTGTGGCGGTGGCAGAGGAGGGCACTGCGCTTCGTTGTGAGCTACCGGAGGCGCAGATCTATGTGCTTGCTGGCGCGACTGAGCAAACTCTGGACGAACTGAAAATCCATCGGCTCAAGCCGGTACTGAACACCCCCCATCAGTGTGCTCTGTGGTCGCAACTGCCAGATCTTGGGCCCGCGGCCCTGCATATTGATACGGGTATGCATCGGTTGGGTCTGCCCTGGGATTATGACTTTGGGTCGCTCCCAGCCCTTCAGCTGGAACTGATACTGACGCACTTTGCGCGGGCAGACGAGTGGAGTAACCCGATGCGGCAACAGCAATTGGGCCGTTTTGCTGCCTCGGTCCCACTGTTGCGTGATCAATTCCCTGACGTGTTGTTCAGTACGAACAACAGCGCAGCCGCTCTATCAGACCACGACGGGTCCGCAAGCGTGTTGGCGGATGTTCCAATGGATGTCGATCGGTTGGGTATTGG
>JAACDS010000060.1 GCA_009936895.1 Pseudomonadota bacterium | reverse complement strand
TCCGCCGGTGGCACCGCCGGGCATGTGATTCAGGGGCCAGCCGATACTGTGCATGACCTTGCCCGGCTTGTGCTTGGCGGGATCAATGGTCCACAGTTCCTTCAGACCGATGGCGTAGTGCTGGGTACCGCTGTCTGCAGCGAGGTCGAATTTGTTGATGAGTTGCTTGCCCAAATGCCCGCGGCAACCTTCGGAAAAAATGGTGTACTTGCCGAGCAATTCGTAGCCCGGGGTAAAGCTCCCTTTTTGTTCGCCTTCTTTGCTGATGCCCATGTCGCCGGTTGCGACACCGCGAACGGCACCGTTTTCATCGTAGAGAACTTCAGAGGCAGCGAAGCCGGGAAAAATGTTCACGCCCATGTTTTCTGCTTGTTCGCCAAGCCAACGACACAGATTGGCCAAGCTGATGGCGTGATTGCCTTCGTTATGCGCGTCGTTGGGAACGAAAAAGCTGGGTACCTTTATGCGATTGGTGTCGTTGACCATGTAGTAGATGAGGTCTTCGGTTACCGGATTGTTGAGCGGGGCGCCACGTTCTTTCCAGTCCGGGAATAACTCGTTCAGCGCAGTGGGTTCAAAGATTGCGCCGGAGAGAATGTGCGCGCCGATTTCAGAGCCTTTTTCAACCAGACAAACCGAGAGTTCTTGGCCGCTGCTTTCGCTCAGCTGCATCAATCGGCAAGCTGCCGCCAGGCCTGCTGGACCGCCGCCTACAATAACCACGTCAAATTCCATGGAGTCGCGCTCTACTGGTTGTTCCAGTGCTCTGTCATCCCTCTCGTTTCGATGTACACATAAAGGCTAAAGCGGATAGAAAGCTCGCCGATGGCTCGACCTGTGGCTCTCGTCTACTGCGACGTCTTGACCTATGCCCGAGGCATAGGGACAATGCGACGCCCGTTTTGCTGGTGACAGCAGATGGTCCGCAGGCGGCAGATTAATCGGTTTGCGTGCTTTCGTCACCCGACTTTCGTCGCCCATAAGCGTCGAAAGGGCCTGCAAGGTAGTGGGAACTTACCCAAATGCGCGACAGGTCGATGCGAATTTGCAGCGAACGATGCAGCTTGGATGAGAGTTAAAATGATGGTTTATGCCGTTGAGTCGCCCCAGTTTTGAGGGGCGGGCGCGCTGGCCGAAGCATTGTAAATCGCTTGTTTGGCAAGGGCTGGGCCTTTGTTATTCCGGCTAACAGATGAGGATCAGATTCAATGAAGGTAATTGTACCTGTCAAGCGAGTGGTGGATTACAACGTCAAAGTGCGTGTCAAGCCCGACAACACTGGTGTTGATCTCAGCAACGTGAAAATGTCCGTAAACCCGTTTTGCGAAATCGGTATCGAGGAAGCCGTACGTTTGAAAGAAGCGGGCGTAGCGGAGGAAGTGATCGCCGTTTCTGTGGGCAGCACCGCCTGCCAAGAACAGCTTCGCACCTGCCTAGCACTGGGTGCAGACCGAGCCATTTTGGTGGAAACCGAAGCAGACGCTCAGCCCTTGGGCATTGCTCGGGCATTGGTTGCGGTTCAAGAGCGCGAACAAGCCGGTATGGTGATCTTCGGAAAGCAGAGTATCGACGGCGACAATAGCCAAACCGGTCAAATGTTCGCTGCCCTAACCGGAATGCCTCAAGCCACGTTTGCGTCTGAAATCACCATTGCCGATGGCAAGGCGCAGGTGTTGCGCGAGATCGATGGCGGCATGCAGACCATCTCTGTGTCATTGCCTGCAGTGGTCACAACCGACCTGCGTTTGAACGAACCACGTTACGCGTCGTTGCCGAATATCATGAAGGCGAAGAAGAAGCCGCTGGATGTTCTAACGCCTGACGAACTGGGCGTGGATATGGCCCCCACGGTTGAAGTATTGAAAGTTGAAGCGCCTGCTGAACGAGCGGCTGGCATCAAGGTGGAATCTGTCGAGCAGTTGGTCGACAAACTGAAGAACGAAGCGAAGGTGATCTTATGAGCATATTGGTAATTGCAGAACACGATAATAACGACAACAAAAGTGCAACGTTGGTCACCATCGCGGCCGCCCAAGCCATCGGTGGCGACATCGATGTGCTGGTTGCAGGCAGCGGTGTTGACGGTGTGGCGAGTCAAGTCGCAGCTGTACCCGGGGTGAATAAGGTACTGGTTGCAGACAATGCAGCATACGAGCATCAGCTGGCGGAAAATTAGGGTGACTTGGTTGCTGAAATCGCCGGTCCCTATAGCCATGTATTGGCGCCGCATACGGCTAACGGCCGAAGCTTTCTACCACGTGTGGCTGCCAAGCTTGGCGTTGCGCAGATTTCTGACATCGTCTCGGTGGAGAGCCCTGATACGTTCAAGCGTCCGATTTACGCAGGTAACGCCATCGCGACGGTTAAGTCTAACGACGCGGTGAAAGTGGCTTCTGTCCGTGGCACGGCCTACGACGCGGTTGCATCCACGGGTGGCAGCGCCAGTGTTGAAGCCATAGCTAACGTTACCGATGCAGGTGTTTCAAGCTTTGTTTCTCAGGAAATCGCCGTATCCGAACGTCCCGAATTGACGGCAGCCAGCGTGATCATCTCTGGTGGTCGCGGCATGCAAAACGGCGAAAACTTTGGCTTGCTCGACGGCATCGCCGACAAGCTTGGTGCAGCCATTGGTGCCTCTCGCGCCGCTGTGGATGCTGGCTTTGTTCCTAACGACATGCAGGTCGGTCAAACCGGTAAGATCGTCGCCCCAGACCTCTACATTGCCGTCGGCATCTCTGGCGCGATCCAGCACTTGGCCGGCATGAAGGACAGCAAGGTCATTGTTGCCATCAACAAGGACGAAGATGCGCCCATCTTCCAGGTCGCCGACTACGGTTTGGTCGCCGATTTGTTCACGGCACTGCCGGAGCTCGAATCTCAGATCTGATCCGATTCAGACGAGAACAAAAAAGGGCTCTAACGAGCTCTTTTTTTGCCCCGGATAATCGGTTAGCGGTGCCGCTTATCGGTATACCAAGTGACCGGTTGGGCGTGGTTGTCGACTTGATCCACGACGTCGAGGACGAGGGCAAATAACGCCATGCGGATCAGCATGCCGTTATCGGTTTGCCGAAAGATTGCCAGATTTGGATTGTGGTTAAGGTCATCATCCAGTTCTTGTGCCTGAGCCCGAGAATCTCGGGGTAAGGGGTGCATGATCACCGTATTCGGCGCGCAATTTTGCGTGTAAATCGCCTGATTCAGTCGGAATAGGCCGCGATAGCGATCCGCTTCCTGCTGGGATGGGAACCTCTCCTCTTGGGTGCGCGTTACATACAGAATATCAACACCTTGAATGCCTTCGGCCATATCGTTGAATTCGCGCACCTCGTGCCCGGCGGCTTTCAGCAGCCCGATGATATCATTGGGTAGCGCCAGTTCAGGCGGCGAGATGAGATGCAGACGGATGTTGTCATACAGACATAACAGTTTGCATAAAGAATGCACCGCGCGGCCATAGCGCAGATCACCAATCAGGGCGATGCTTAATCCGTCAATAGACTGGCCCTGAGCGGCGATTTCCGTGCGCATGGTGTACAGATCAAGCAGTGCCTGACTGGGGTGCTCGTTGGGGCCGTCGCCACCGTTGATCACCGGTACGCGGCTGGCTTCGGCAAATTTGGCGACGCTGCCGGATTCCGGGTGGCGCATAACGATGACGTCGCTGTAGCCAGAAAGCACCCGGGCAGTATCGTAAAGTGACTCGCCCTTGGCCAAGGACGATGACTTTGCTTCGGTGGTTTCACGCACTTCGCCGCCGAGCAGGTTGAAGGCCGAGCCAAACGACACGCGAGTGCGCGTGCTGGGCTCGAAAAACATGTTGGATAGAATGGCGCCCTGCAACACTCGAGTGATGCGTCGTCGCATGGCATAGGGCTGCATTTTGTCAGCAACCTCAAAGATACGGTCAGCGGCGACGCGATCGAACTGATCCACCGAAATGATGTGAGAGCCGACAAAATTCAAGCTGGGCAATCCTAGCGATGTGATGAGCGGAGATAGTATGGATGCAAACCTTGAAGCGCCAGTGTTAATGCGTGGGATCGGCGTTTGGCAGGATGCACTAACGCGTCATAGCCTAGAGTAAATCACACTTCCGCCCACGAATATTCCCTCCTTATAGCCGCTCTGAGTTAGTATTGGGGGTCTAAATCACGTGTCAGAACAGGTCTTTTTTTCATGTCAAATGATGCAGCTACTACCGGGTTAAAGCACGGATCTGTGACAGAGCAAGAGCCTCTGCCAGGACGCAGTCCTGTTCCGGAGCCCAAATTGCCCTTTGCCTTTGCACGAAAAT
>JAACDS010000059.1 GCA_009936895.1 Pseudomonadota bacterium | reverse complement strand
ATAAAAGTGTGTACATCGGATGTCTTAATTGTTACAAAGTAGTTAAAACTCATAATTAATTCCCAGCGACATACTTTGCCCTACTTTATATGTATCTCGGTCTACATCGTCACCCTCAATGTCATAGTAAGTCCCTCTTTCAGAATCTGTTATGTTCTTAATTGAAAAGCTTACCTTCAAATTCTCTTTGATTGTTTTCGATGCCGTCAAATCCAGAGATGTGTAGGCATTACCATAAAAATCGTATGAGTCGACAAACGAGACCCCTTGCAGGACTTCGCTAATATGATATGCAATCAATGAAACTCGAAGACCCCAATCGGGGTTATCGTAAGTTAAATCTGCATTCGCAATATACTCAGGCTGATTTGTAAGCGCCCTGGTTTCTTCGATTGGGCGCCCAGCTAAGGTCTTCGCAGCAATTTCAATTGGGAATCGATCCACCTCGCCCTCAATATAAGTAAAATTGCCTCCAAGCGAGAAGTCGCGTATCGAATCATGTAGAAACCCCAATGATTTACGGCCTTCGACTTCTATTCCGGTAAGTGTCGCTTCATTTGGGTTGTTATACCAACTGTAGAGAGCGGCATCCAAGTTATCCGAAAACGTCAGGATTTGGTAATTATTGTAGTCAAGTGGATCGGGATCGACCAATTCGGCTTTAAATGTGTCAGCACCTATTCCGTTTAGTTTTTCTATTCGATTATCTACAACTTTATGGAACAGTGTGACTCCAAACGAATCGCCGCTTTCATTGAACCAACTAAATCCAATGTCGAAATTTTCTACATTCGATGGGCTAAGGTTCGGATTCCCTACGTCGATATCAGAGCCGGAGAACACCGACGACGCATAAGGAGATACCTCACGGGCGGAAGGTAGAGCCAATGTTTTAGAATACGCTAACTTAAGGCTCATTCGATCAGTTGGTTGGTAGATAAAAGTCAGACCGGGAAGCCAACGATCATCCTCATATCCTCCAGTAGTAGGTAAGTCTTTCAAAGGGTTATTACTCCCCGCGCCCCTCAACTGCAATTCGCCATTAACCTGAACGTCGGCGGAATTCTTCTCATGTCGATAGCCACCGATTACTCGAAATTTTTCAAACAGCTGCTGCTCGACCATGAAATAGCGACCCTCCTGCTCAGTCTCGAGTGAAACATCAGCCGCAATAGCATATCCAGCCGCATCAAGCTCATTAAAGTTTTCAAGCGGTGCGTCGGGATCATCGGAGGCATCCACAGTAGTATCTCCCGCGGCAGATAAATCGTCGCCAAGCAACGAGATATACTCGTCAAAGACAGTGCGATCACCTTGACTCGTTAATGCCCCGAACTTAATCTTCGTATCGAAGCCGTCCGCAAATGTTTCCTTAAAGCTGAAATCGATTCTCTGATTGTCTCTCTCCTCTTCAATTTCACGCCAAATTACAAATGACGGGCTTGCAGAACCCGCAGCGGTAGAATCCTGCGCTAGTGTCAGATCACCATTATCCAAAACAATTGTCCTCGTTTGAACGTAACCAGGTTCCTCTTGAGTGGCTGTATCTCTTCCAACTGCCCACTCGATCTCAAGCTCATCGAAAACTCCATAGGAAGGCAGATCAAAGCGGTGGCCGCCTGCAACTTGGTCACTAATCAGACGACGTTCCGTATAGCGCAGAGATTCAGCAATCTCCGTATCCAAAGAATCTGGAACTCCAGAATCCGAGGAGAACGGGAACTCATTATAAACGTCACCGACGAGACGGACGTTCTCATTCTCGCTTTGGCGCAGATCTAAACGGCTCAAGCTAAATTGATGATCCTCACCTATCTCCAAGCCAAAACCTACGAGCCACGAAAGCACACTGGTCGCTGTCGCCTCAGTCCTTAATTGATTTCTATAGCCAATAGCTACGTCAGGATCGACGAAGTTTTCCGGGCTTAGTGTCGCGGTCCCAGATGTTTCGGTTGCACTACGGAAGTAATCAGCTTCCTCAACCATACGGAACTTACGGCTATAATTAAGTCCCCCAAAGTAGCCCGCTCGAATACGATCATTCACATCGTGGGCGTTTCCAAAACTGAATTTAACGCCGTAATCGGGACCGGGAGCATCGCCATAATTATGGAATTCACGCCCAATTGAATTGGTTATTGCAACTGCTTCTGCGACAGCGGCATCTTTCTCAGCCTGTGTAATCGTACCCGTAATCGGAAAGGGTAATGTGTTCACAGGCTTAGTTAGATCTTCTGGGAATTCTTTAGCCCCATCAGGCAATCCTCGATCCTCAGCACCCATAGCAAACTGATCCATAGAGCCGCCTCGATCATTGACCAAAAACTTATCATTACCAGTTGCAATCGAATGAAACCCGACACTCGTCGACACATTCATGAAGAACTCGTCTGGTAAGGACTTGAGCTTTAGATCGATCGCGCCAGTCGCTGTAGCTGATTGGTCTGGCGTGAAAGTTTTACTAACAGCGATCGATTCAAACAAAGAGGACGGAAAAAGATCCAATTGCACCGCAAGCCTATCAGGGTCGGGGCTCGCAATAGGCAGGCCATTCATAGTCGTCCAAACATAGCGGTCTCCAAGCCCACGGATAACCGCATACTTGCCTCCAACCACAGAGACTCCCGAAACACGCTTAACCGCATCACCGATATCACTAGCTGCAAACTTCGAGAAGTCCTCCGAGCTCATGACGCTCAAGATAGAATCCGAATTCATCGTAAGCTCTAATTGAAGCATGATATTATTGGCCTCTTCAGCCGTCACCGTGAAGTCCTGGAGCTCATAGACCTCGTCGGACATATCCGCTGGGCGTGGGGGAAGCCCAAAGGGGAAGACACTGACTTCGCCACCTACGATCGCGTAGTCGGTGACGTTGGCTTCAATGTAGCCAGTTTTAACAAAGCTGACAGTGTATTCGCCGGCAGGGGCGGGTCCGATGGAATAGCGGCCTTGGCTATCGGTGACTGTTGCGATATTAGTATCTTCGAGTAGAATGGCGACCCCACTGAGTGGCTGGCCGTTCTCCTTATCGATTATTTGGCCAGAGATGATGCCTTCACCAGCCGCTAGATTAAGTTCAAATTCTGTGGCCGTATCAGTCGCTTCAATGACGGACTGGACGAGGAATTCATCGGCATTGACGAAAGGGCTCTGATCTTCCTCCGCTTCCCCCTTCAGCAAGTCGTCGGTCTCTGCGTAATGTGGGTCGATACTTTGGCTTCTATAGTAATCATTTATTTCTTTTTTGCTTAAACCTTCACTTTTAAGAAAATCAGTTACTATATCTAGGTCGTCAGATACAATCAGCTCGATATTAGCGGACTTTTTCTCTACTTGGAGATTCTGTTCTCGCTCGTAGCGCTCGGTCTCATTGATAGCCTCGATCTGATCTTTATATTGATCGGGGACGACAATTTTAATCGCGCTTAGAGGCGTAATAACGGGTGCGGATACAGCCGCAATAAGTAACACAATTAATTTGGGAGGTAATTTCACTTTTATCGCTAGAAACAGTTACCCTCAATATTTTATTGGCTGGGATTAAGTCATAATCTTCTGATCACCTCATTCAGGGGCACAATTTAAAAACAGACTCACAATGATAAAATTACAGCTCCGTAACGTGAGCGTAACGATAATGACACATTTAAATATTTAGCTCCTGAGTATAGTAATTCTTACCTAACATACGCCCTGCTAGTAGATTAAGGCATCTGAGTAGCGGTGGCTTGTGTCGCTTCTGCCGGTACCGGTTCCTCGTGGATCGCCTCGTTGACTGGCTTTATGAGGAGCGGCAGGAAGAGTGCCAAGACGACCGCGATGGCCGAACCGAAGAAGGCTTTACCGGCATCTTTGAAGATGAGCTTGGAGACTTTCTTCTTGCTGCGGTGGCGAAGCCGAAGCGCGATGCCGACCTCCCGTCCGGCCAGCAGACCGAGGAAAACCCAGGTTGTGCTCATGGGCATTTTCTCGGGCCAAGGGACGTCCATCTCCATCGCCATGAACAATTTAGGAATGTAGTCGACCTTAAAAAAGAGCAACACTAAGCCATAGAGTAGATCGATAAAGGTGGCGGAGCGAACATCCAGTGTGTTGGTCTTACTCGTAACCACACGCTGTATCTTTCCGCCCTGCTCTTTAAACAGGTAACCTTGCAGTAAGGCCATGCCTCCGAGCGAGAGTGCCAAGCCCCACCAGGAAAGCTCGCGGGGTAGATATACAAAAATATTAGCGAGGTCCTGAACCAGCCACATCGACCATAGAAAACCTGTCGAAAGCCACTGAAAGACTAACCACTTTGGGTGCAAAGCCTTGGCGCTGTTGTCGTCTTCCTGGTCAGCTTTGACCTTTCTCTCTAGTAGGTAGATGACCACAAAAAACAAGATGAGTCCCAGCAGAAATGCGATGGCATAGCCAACGAGCGACTTCTCCATCATGGATTTAAAGAGATCGACCGCGGCACCTGGAGTCTTACCCTGTTGTGCGGCAACGAGGCCTTTGAACCCTGTGAGGACGAGTAGAGATGTACTCACGGGGATGCCCATGCGGGTCAGTATGACGAGGCATAGTGGCGGCAGTAAAAAGAGCCAAGTGATCATGCCCCCGATATCATGAGGGTGTGGTATATT
>JAACDS010000058.1 GCA_009936895.1 Pseudomonadota bacterium | reverse complement strand
GCGGATGTGGTGATCACAAACCCACAGCACTTTGCCGTGGCGCTTGTTTATGAGATGGACAAAGAAGAAGCGCCGCGAGTGGTCGCAAAGGGTAAGAACTTTATGGCAGCACGCATTCGAGAAAGCGCCACAGACAATAGCGTGGAAATTTTTGAATCACCCTTGCTGGCGCGAGCGCTGTATTTCACCTGCGATGTCGGTATGTATATACCCCACGGCCTTTTTCATGCCGTAGCTCAGGTAATTGCTTATGTCTACGGACTGAATGCCGTCAGTGAGAACGGGCAGAAAGTGGCCAAGCCGAAGCCCAAGGTCCCAGACGATTTGATTTTTGACGAAAGCGGTCGCCGACGCGACAGCCTCGCCGAGGCCAACTAACACACGAACCGATTGGAAGAGGAAGAACTAGGATGATCCCGTTAAAGGAAGAACCTAAATTACATGCCGCGCTGTGTTTCAGCGACGAGGACGCCGAACAACTGTCGAGCTGCCAGAGTACGATTGCTCAAGCAGGCAATGTGTTGATTACCGCTGCGCGTCATGAAAACTTGCTGGCCCACTACACTCGAACCATGTTGGCGGAAATCAATCAAACCGCCGGCAGCACGGTCGCCATTAGGCGCATGCCGAAAACCAGTGACGGTTTGCTGGGCGGGCTGAATGAGCATTTGGCCTCGTTGGATATGGCTTCTTTAGATGCCAAGCGGGTCGTGAAGACTCGAGAGATTTGGCTCTATGAATTGCCGGGGCCTGCACAATCGGACCTGCTGCAGATGGCAGCCAAGATGATCGGTCAGTTCAAAGCCGCAGGCGTGTCCATCATTGTCCACTCTCGGCAGGCTCGCCCGGATTCTCAACACTTGCAGAAACTGGCCCAGAGATTGAGAGCGAAACATGTCGTGTTTCAGACCCCTAGCGAAGAACAATGCCGTCGCTTGTCGGAATCTGCGAAAGGCCGGCCCGAGGGGGCGCAGATCAATCAGTTGATTCGTTCCCTGGGCGTTTCCATTGAGCACGATGACGCCGGACAGCTGGCCGAACTGTCTTCTGCACCAAGCCTTTCCCAATTGATGCAGGAAGCGGAAAAGTCTCTGCCCGCGTTGAAGAACATGCCCCAGCGAGAGAAAAGTCCGCGGTCCTCTGCACCACCGGTAAAAAGCAACAAAGCGACGGTAAATCCTGCGCCCAGTGGCGTATCTAATGCTCGCATCATGATCAGCTCAGGCATCGCTTGCCTGCTGATTGCAGGCCTGTACTTCAACCCTAACCTAGATCCCTACGCCGCCATGAGTCATGGTGTTAAGTGGATTCAAACGGAGATCTCCAAGGCACAGGTGTCATCGGCGATTACCGAAGATCAGCCTGCTGTTTCCGAGGTGACCGGTCCGGCAAGTGCCGAAGCCGCGCAGCCACCGGCTTCACCCATCGCGGTCAAGGAGCTGGCTTTGGCCGATCAACGCGCAGACCTGGTTGAGCCAGCAGTATCGGCTCCTGTCACCGACGCAGCGCAGACAGCAACAGTGAGTCCCATTGCCGTTAGCGCGGAAACTGAACCTGTGCCGCCGGTTCCCGCTGATGTAGAGGAAGGATTGAAGGCCCTGTTCCCGGTAGCCCAACCCGCGACCCCGGTGGTTGAGCCCGGAATTTATGTGCAGCATGCGTCGTTTCGCTTGCCTCAGAGCGCATTGATTTGGAAAAGTAACAACAGCCAATTGCCCGGCGTGAAAGTGGCCTCCAAGGGCGAGCGATTTGTGACGGTGAGCGGACCGTTTATTGATCGAGGCCAAGCGGTTCAATATCTTGCGGAGTTCGGTATTACCGCCCGTCCGTACTTTATCGACGGCGATACGCTAAGCATGCAATCACGGATTTAATGGAAACCAATTCATTCCATTTGGAGAAAAATAATGGCAGACGAAGAAAAACCGGCGGTAGACGAAGCATCGAGCCAAGCTGAGGAGCCACCAAAATCCGATGCGGACGACATTGTCGAAGCAGCAGAGCCCGACACGTCAGCGAAAAGCGATGCTCAGGAAGCGATAGAAGCAATTGCGAAAAACGTTCAGGAGCGAGCGTCTGAGATAGAAGACGTTCTGGCCGACGTCAGTTCACCCAGCAACCTGCCAAAAGTGACGGCTCCGAGCCCCAGTGCGCCGCCGTTACCGTCGACTCCGGCCGACACTCTGGAAGAGGATGAGCCGAACCTTCAAATCAGCGTCGGGGGCGATAAAGTGCGGATTTCTACCGCCCACCCGATGATTGAAGAGATCGCCGAGCAGTTGAACAAATCTCGACAGTTCACGCTGTACGCTGTGGCTTCTCTGTGTGTCGCCTTGTTGGCCGCAGT
>JAACDS010000057.1 GCA_009936895.1 Pseudomonadota bacterium | reverse complement strand
TTATCGTCGCAGATCGCCAACATTCTCGTGCCCACCCGCTCAACGTCGCCCCACGGAAAGCCGTGGGCAAGAGACAAACTCAGCACTCCGCCTTGACCCTCGCGCTGCTGCATCTCGTCAACAAAGCCTCGCACCGGCTGATTGGGCGTGTGGTACATGGTTAGCATGCGGCAATCGTAATCTCGCATTACCGGACGGATCTTTCCTTCCGCGGTGTCCGCGGCCAGTACAAATAGGTCGCGAGCTCGATCCGGACTGTCGGTATGCGGGTACTCTTTGTAGGCCACGATCAAGTCTGCATTTTCCAACATATCTTGGGTGAGATGACAGTGAGGATCGAGTTCAACCCCAATAACCGTCTGTTTCGCCCCCAAAACTTGCCTCGCGCACTTGAGCAGATCGCCCTCACAATCGTCTAACCCATCAGCCGCCATGGCACCATGCATGCTGATCAACGCGATATCTGGTTGGGATGCTGCCAGATCCTTTAGAATTTCATCGCGATACTCTTCGTATACCTCCCGCACAGTTGGCCCTGCAGGCTGTGCAAAGGCAGCAAAGCTCTCAATCAACTCCCAACCGCGTTGCTCGGTAGCGTTGCGCCACTCATGCAGCGGTGCTGAAAACATATTCGGGCGAATCGATGTGGCCTTGCGAGAGACGAAGCTTTCTTCAAATGACAGACGCCCAGTGGGAATTGGCGAGAAGCTATTGGTCTCTGTGCCCAGACCGGCAATAAACACTTTCATCAGCAGCAAGAATCCTTAACGAGCGACGCGCTCACAGACGACACGATTTTGTATTCAACATTCAGAGAGGCTGGCTAACCGCGGCCGATCAGTCGTGACGGATCAATTTCAGACAGATCGATACCCTCAGCCGCGATATCTGAAGGCATCGGTTTCCTCAACACCTGCGAAGCAGCCAGCCGCGCGAGCGCCGGGGCAGTCTGAATTCCGTAACCCCCTTGGCCCGCCAGCCAAAAAAATGAGGGCGCGACACTGGAATACCCCACAACAGGACACTTGTCTGCGACAAAGCTTCTCAGCCCGGCCCATTTTGATTCAATGCGTTGCACGCGTAGGTCAAACGCGTTTTCAATACGTTCAACGCATAATGCGATATCCATTTCCTCTGGCTGCGCATCACAAGCCGGTGAGGGGGTTTCATCAGCAGGTGATATCAGAAGGCGTCCTGCATCGGGTTTAAGGTAAAAATTCTCTTCGATGTCTATGGTGATCGGCATCGACGTTAAAACATCAGGAGGCAGTTCGTTCGGGCCCTCGACGATCGCCGCAGTTCGACGTTTGGGAACTAAGCCTATGGGCTCAGCTCGGGCTAGGTGACCGATGTGCTCGGCCCAAGCACCCGCCGCATTCACAATCGTGTCGGCGGTAAACTCGCCGGCTTCGGTTTCCAGCTGCCAGCCTTTGTCCCGACGAACGAGACCCAGGACGGAGGCATTGCAGCGCAGATCGCCCCCAAACGCACGAAATTGGCGCAAGTAACCTTGATGCAGCGACGAAACGTCAATGTCTTCGCCGCTCATATCCAGCATCGCTGCACTCGCGTATCCGGTCTTCACCATGGGGTTCAGCTTGCGGATCGCCGCCTCGTTGATACGCTCGACTGGCGTCATAACACCCACCTGAGCAATAGTCCGGTCCAGAACAGGCTCTTGTTCTTTTCGACAGATCATCATGATCGGACGCGAGCGAAACAGCGTCGATTCAAAGTAAGCTTCGGGGGCGTTTGCGAAGAATGCCCGCGACGCCCGGGTTAACGCTCGAATGGGACTGGGCCCATAGACAGCAGCAAAGACCGCGGCGGATCGACCAGTGGTGTGATAACCGGGCTGATTTTCCATCTCCAGCAGCAGTACGCGACGGTCCTTAGATAACTCAGCGGCAACCGAAGCTCCGGCGATACCGCCTCCAATAACAGCCACATCAAAGCGTTCTTTTACCATACGGGCCTTCCTGAAACCTCATTCTCGCAGGGGACGTTGGAGCTCAGATTTTCTACGTTCGTCCTTCGGCACTAAAATTAAAACCAAGACGCGCAGACTGTGTCACGTGCTACTCCCACTCAATAGTGGTTCTATATTTTATCGTATTAAATCAATAGGTTACACTCGTTAAGATGAAGTTTGTAACTGGTTTGCAAGTTGAGGTCATTTTAACCCTCGAAATATGTTTGTCGAAACCTATTGGCAATCAAACGCCTGCTGTGTCTGCACTTACAAGCCTTGTAACTACGGCTAATCCAGCACTGTCGCATGATGCGACAAATGCCATTGCCTCGCCGAAGGCACCATTCTCACGAATCCACTACCCTGTAGCTTGTATCCACTTATGCACCAATTGATAGATCTCATCTGGTCTTTTTGAGTTCCAAGTATCGACTATCTTTAATGGAGAGTTGTCATAGTCATCTTGCACATGGATGTTAGCACCATGATCCAAGAGATAGACTTATGTTGTGTAGTGGCCTTGCCATACAGCTAGCGATAGAGGCGTTCGACCGGGATAGTCCACGCATTCTATTTCTGTACCAGATTTTATCAAAGCCTCTACTAACTCTAAGTTACCTCCCTCTGCCGCTTTTAAGAGTGCATCTTGTCTGCTTTTTTCTGATTCAAATGTTATTGGCGCAAGTGCTTCTACAATTTTGGTGTATCCCTCACTACCCATAAGATAGGTGGGGCAAAACAGAACAATAGGGTGCGCGGTTAGGGCAAGGATGGCAATGGCCGCGGATCGCGGGATACGATCGAGCGCCGTTTGATCCTGGTTACCAACGCGTTGTTGGGCGCCTGAATCAAGTGAACGAAGAGGTTGGCTTTAACTGTTCTTAAGATAGCGGGGGTAACGCGCCGAAAGTCTTTGATTTGGTAGGACCAGGCGGATTCGAACCGTGGGCGCTATTGAGCACCAAGTTCTGAGCCAGAAACCTACAGATCCGATCCGCCACGGGATCGTCTACTTTGCTAATCCCGACCTTGGTGGCGTGCTGTGGCAATTCGATGAGCAAGGAGGGGTTAAAGGCAGCTCGTCAATGGCTGATCTTTTCGCACTGCTCGAAAAGAACCTCACCGAGCATCGCTAGCGTTCATTCACCCCATTGCCGATTACTCGGTATTCGCTGCGCCCTCGAAGAACGGAGAGTGCTGCATTTTCAGATGCGTATCTTCCGCCGTCAAAAAGAGCCTTCGACCTTTCCTAAATCCAATGGTGAAGCGCAATGAGACATTTACAGCGCCACTGGGCAACCTATTAACGTCACTAGATAAACGAAATCAAACCTGAAGAGCTTAAGCAAAAACAACCTGGACAGATTTATTTTTGGCAGACCAGCCGCCGGGTCTTTAGCTACTTAGAAAAAAATCTTCCCCGGAGTTACGCGGCCGCTCTGGACACTACTTTGCAGTCTCGCCAGCAATTCGGGTCAACAGAAACTCCGTAATGAGGGCAACATGTCGATCAATCATCTTTTCTTCCATTACGTCTACACCGAACAATAGCTTGGATTCAGGTGCCATAGAGTAAACAGTCGTGCTGCTGCCCAGGAACATGTAATACCAGTAGAGGAATTCGTCTTGCTCTAGTGGGAGCGCTTCCATCGCAATGTGTTGCAGCCATTCCGTTAAGGGACGAACGTAGGTGTCAACAATATAGTGCAAACGGGGCGTATCGCTCTTAGCTTCCTGAATCATCAACTGATTGAGCTCAGGATGTGCGGCATTAAAACGTACTTGGGTTCGTATGACATACGCAATCCGCTCTTTCGGAGGTAAGTCCCTATATAACTCCGCACGTTCATTCGTGTGCGTTACAAGTAGGCCAAACACTTGGTCTAGCACAGCCTTCCAGAGTGCCTCTTTATTATTGAAGTGATAATTGACCAGACCCCGGTTTACACCAGCAAGATTTTCTACTTCTCGGATGCTCGTGCCATCGAATCCCCGCTCGGCAAAAAGTCGTGTCGCTGCACCGCAGAGTTTTTCAATAGTGATTTCTGCGCGTTCCTGAACAGCGCGCTGGCGGAGTTTAGACGCGCCTTGGGTCTTTGCCTTAGCCTTGCCTTTGGCTCTTACCTTCGTGATGACCTTGGGCTTGGTTGGTTTCTGTGCCATCAAATATCCGTATTACTCTCGTTAATAATCGCCACCTTCATGCGTATGGCGGGGCTAAGTCCTTAAAATCGGTACTTCAAATCGAGCGCCCAACTACGCTCTCGTGACGGTGCGCCTCCGTGTTCGCCAGCAAGCAACGGAAGATCGAAGCGTACCGAATAGTAGTCCTCATTAATCAGATTGTGCCCTTTCCAATTCGCCTCCCAGCGCTCATTCTCGTGAATCAGTGCGATTTGACAATCATAGCCTACATAGCCCTTTTGAAAGTCCACAGGATCGAGACCTGTCTGGTAGAAGAGGTCGTCGCTGTATATGAGATCCTAACCAATGTTGTAGCTCGCCTCGCCCTCAAACTCCCGCGTATTGGGAGAGTTAGTAACCATGTTGAATATGCCGGTTATGCTCCAAACCGGCTCGATACCCGCCTCCGTCAAGCGCGAGTAGTGGTTCATGAGTGCAGCCACGTTTTCTAAACAAAAGGCAACGTGGTCAACGCCTGCGCCTATACCAATGTCATCGGCTTCCACACCTATATTCAC
>JAACDS010000367.1 GCA_009936895.1 Pseudomonadota bacterium | reverse complement strand
CACCGCTGAGGTACATCGGGTCTTCCGCCTCTGCATACAGCAAGCGGGCTGCGGCCAAATCGTTAGGACGATGGTATTCAAAAGAATACATGGCGCTCAGACCTCGCCGCTCTGCGCTTTCAGGGCCACTGCACCCTTGGCAACCGCTGCAACAATGTTTTGATAGCCTGTGCAGCGGCACAGATTCCCTTCCATACCCTGACGTATCGCATCCGCGTCCAGGGTCTCGACCTGTGTTGCCAAATCTACTGCCTGCATGATCATGCCGGGTGTGCAAAATCCGCACTGTAGGCCATGGCAGTCACGAAACGCTTGCTGCATCGGGTGCAAATCGTCAACGCGGCCAAGGCCCTCAATGGTGACAACCTCTGCGTCTTGCGCCTGAACCGCCAACATAGCACACGACTTCACCGCACGGCCGTTGAGATGAATCGTGCATGCACCGCACTGAGAGGTATCGCAACCCACATGGGTACCTGTCAGCCCCAGATGTTCACGCAAGACGCTGACTAACAATGTGTTAGGCGCAACGTCTAACTCATGCGACTCGCCGTTGACGCAAAAAGAAACGTTCACAGCGCCAGCACCATGGCGATGATCAGCACCACAAATGCGGTAATCCAAATAAAGCCCGTTCCGTCCTTAGCGCGCTCTGCTGGTGTTTCGGCTTCGGTTTCTTGTCGCGGCGCATCGGCCAGCGCGTCTTGGGTGTTTTGAGCTGAATCGTCCTGCATAAATGCCTCGCTGAATGCCGCAAAAAAGTCGTCGGCCATTTTCTTCGCCGCGCCATCAATTAAACGTGAACCCACTTGGGCCAACTTGCCACCCACGGACGCTTGAACCTGATAGCTCAGACGCGTCCGAGGGCCCACATGAGTTTCGGTCGGAATGTCAGCCAAGGCTTCAAGCCGCACCCGGGCATTCCCTTTTGCAACACCTGCACCACCCTTCACCTCACCATTGAGGGTATAGCTGTAAGGTGCGTTCACATCTGTGAGCGCTAACGTTACTTGGAAGACTGCGTTAACAGGTCCAACCTTTGCTCGCACCGTCGCCTTTAGATTCTCCGCGTCCACTTGTTCAATGGATTGGCAGCCGGGAATGCTGGCCTTCAGCGCATCAGCATCATTCAGAGCCTGCCAAACGGTTTCGACACTCCCTTCAATTGTGTACTCGCCCTGCTGCTGCACTGTCTTCCTCTCGCTATCCCCGTTGACCTTTCACTGCTGTACCCACCTCATATCGGCTCGCCCATCGCCGCGGCCCGATCTAGGCGACTGCTCTCGTCGTCAGCCAGATATCGGCAGGCCAGTAACAGCGCCACTATGCTTAGCGCAAAAGCACCAAGACCCCAGGTCATGGCCAGCTGCAGAGCATCGGCGCTATTAACGCCCCCACGGTAGTACAGATCGCTGAACTGGCCAATCAAGAACGGCCCCAGCGCTAAGCCAACAAAAGTATTCATCAGCAGATAGTAGGCTGATGCTGTCGCCCTCATGCGCGGCATCACCAAATCATTCACAGTGCTGGCAGCACAGCCGATCCATGCCGGCGAAATTACGCTAAACAAGAAACTGTAGACATAGGCCATGACCACGCTCTCGGTATATAAAAAACCCAGTGCAAACGGGATAGCCAACAACGGAATCGCCAAACCAACATAGAGCCTCGCGTTAACCGTTTTCGCACGGAAGTAATCGGCGATCACGCCACCCAGCACGATGCCGATAAAGCCGCCAACGGCGGAGCCAATACCAAGATACAGGCCGGCATCAGCAATGGTTTCACCATGAAAACGCTGCATAAACGGTGGCGACCAAAAACCAATGCCATACGTCACGAAGGATATCGCCGGGAAACCAACCGTCGTTGCCAAGAACGCCTTGGATTTGAACATCATGCCGTAGCACGCCGGATCCGTAAGCTTTTGGTAGTGAATCCATGTAACAGTGATGTACACACCAATACCCAGTGCGATCCACTGCAACAATGTAGGCATCGCGACGTAGAGGCCGTAAAACAAGGCGACGACGCCATTGGCATAAATAATGTTTATGGCTACGGCGCGGATGCCACCGGCCCGAAACAAGGCAACTAACGAAAATCCAGGCAGCACGCTCATAAAGGAACTGGAAGCTGCCTTAAACGGACTCGGGTGTTTGGGAGTCACCAGGCCTTCCGACGTGCCTCGTATGGGCTCCTTTAAGGTCCACACCCAGATCGCCATTAAAATACCGGGAATGCCGACAGCCAAAAATGCTGCCTGCCACGCCTTAATGCCCAGCGGGGCTAGAGTGGGATCCGGATACCAAGCGTGCCAGCTTTGTACGATGGCGCCGCCCAAAAACAAACCGATACCCGAACCCAAGTAGATACCGCTGGAGTAAATCGCCAGAACGGTCGCCCGTACTTTGGGCGAAAAATAATCCGAAATCATGGAGAAAGCCGCGGGGGTGGCGCTGGCTTCGCCGATGCCCACACCGAAACGACATACGGCAAGATGACTGAAATTTTGAGCAAATCCCGACAACGCAGTCATAGCGCTCCGGAACGACAACCCGATAGAAATCAGATTTTTGCGATTCCAAACATCTGCAAGACGTCCCAGTGGAATACCAAACACCGCATAAAAAATGGCGAACGCTGTACCGTACAAAAATCCGATTTCTGCATCGCCGATACCCAGGTCGAGCTTAATTTCTTCCGCCAAAATCGACAGAATCTGGCGATCAATAAAATTGAATATATAGACGATAATCAGGACAAAGAGCACATAGCGGCCGTAATTGTCGCCTCCCACTTGCTCGACGGGTTGCGCATCGTGTTTCGCCTCGCCGGCTTGGTTTAGGTCAGTCAATCAAAGTCTCCCCGTCCCAGTGTTCTTTACTGACGAAGTCAGCCACCGGATTTCTTTTCAATTTAGTCAGTTGCTTCACCGGTTGTCCGATGGGAATCATGGCGGCGAAAGCCATTTCGTCAGGCACGCCAAAGTGCGCCCTTAACTCGTTCTCCGCCCCTGCCGCGAAGGTGGTCAGCGTACCACCTAACCCTTCGTTGCGCGCCGCTAACAAAATGTTCCAGACGAATGGGTAGATCGACGCTCCGGAAATCACCCCGACCCGATCCAGCTGGCTATCAAATGACGCCACCAAGGACAGGTCGACGAAGACCAGCAAAATCACCGGAGCACCGGTCAAGTTATTCAGCATCTGGCCCGGTACTTGGGTTTTTGCGATGTCGTCGTCGCTCACCTGACTGGGGTTGATGGTATTCAACGGTGCTTCACCAGCTCTTACCTGAGCCACGTAGCGCTGCATCTGGGGTTCGATCAGTTCACGCAAGCGCGCCCGTGACGACTCTTCACGCACCACCAGCACCTTCCATCCTTGTCGGTTACCGCCGCTGGGTGCGAAGCGCGCCTGCTCCAAAATATGGGCAATAACCTCATCGCTGACTGGCTGATCCGTAAATTCTCGCGCCGCGAAAGTCGTGCGCATCACCTCATACAACTCCATAAGCCTCACCTTAAGAATCACAATGGCCAGCGATCATAGCCTTCGCCGACGATGAAAAGCGAACTGCTATCATGGGCACATGAGCCAAATCATTCTGCTGAACAAACCCTATAACGTTCTTCCCCAATTTTCCGACAGCGACGGGCGGCCGCATCTAGGCCACTACGTCGATCAACCGGGGGTCTATCCGGCCGGCCGTCTGGATCGAGACAGTGAGGGGCTCATGGTACTGACCGATGACGGTGGTCTACAGCACAAAATCAGCCACCCGGATCACAAGATGAGCAAAACCTATTGGGTTCAGGTAGAGGGTGCGCCCAGCAAAAGAGATCTGGAACCCATCGAGCAAGGCTTGGCCCTAAAGGATGGCATGACTCTGCCTGCCTCATGCCGGCTGGGCATCGACGACTACGACATTTGGCCCCGCAACCCTCCCATCCGGGTTCGCAAATCGATCCCAGATAGCTGGATCACGCTTACCCTACGAGAGGGCAGAAACCGACAGGTCAGACGCATGTGCGCCCACGTCGGCTTTCCGGTGTTACGGCTGATCCGCTATCGAGTGGGGTCATGGACATTGGACGGCCTCGAACCAGGCCAATGGCGAGCGCTTTAAGAAGGAGGTCGCCTTACCCTAAGGGTCGGGCATGGCCCCAGGAAACATGAGTTCAGACAGCGGTTTACGCGGCGAGGGCACTTCACGCTCTCGTAGCGGCTCCGGCAGGCTATCGGCGGACGCAGGATGACCAAGGGCAATCAGCGCCTGAGCGGCGAAACGATCGGTCAACTTGAGCACCCCAGGGGCTTGGTCGTGATGAAAACCCCACATAGCATGAGCCGCTAAACCCATATGTTGGGCTTGCAAAGCCATACTCATCCACGCGCTGCCCGCATCAAAACTGTGAGTCGCCGCCGGGGCGTCATTGGCTTCAAAATGGGTACGCGACACCAAGGCAATCAAGGCACCAGCCTTGGCTGCCCAACGCTGATTCACGTCCATCAGCAGGTCAAACATCGGCTGCCACTGAGGCGTGTCGGGTAAGGCGTAAATGAAACGCCAAGGCTGGGAGTTGAAACAGGAAGGTGCCCATCGCCCGGCTTCGCAGAGCGTTTGAACCTCTGCCATTGACAGGGGTTGGCCAGTCATGGCGCGGGGCGACCAGCGGAGCCTGAACTGATCGTTTGCCGCGGCCCCTACATCACGCAGAGAAAAATCCGCGCCGTGTAACCCACTTTCGCCATCGGTCATCGTTCAGACTCCCTTTGAGAAGGCGTTAGCCTTTAAATTCTGCTACGACAGCAGCTATCGATTGCTTCGCGTCACCAAACAACATGCGTGTGTTGTCACCGAAGAACAGTGGGTTATCCACACCAGAGAAACCGGATCCCATGGATCGCTTCAGCACGAATACGGTACGAGCCTGATCCACATTAATGATCGGCATACCGTAAATCGGGCTGTTCTCGTCGTTGCGCGCACTGGGGTTCACGACGTCGTTAGCACCGATTACTACCGCCACGTCGACGTTGTCGATGCGCGGATTGATGTCTTCCATCTCGACCAACTGGTCATAGGGCACATTGGCTTCAGCCAGCAGCACGTTCATATGCCCCGGCATACGACCGGCAACCGGGTGAATCGCATACGTCACTTCGGCGCCGTTTTTTTCCAGCAGCTCGCCCAACTCACGCACCACGTGTTGCGCTTGAGCTACCGCCATCCCGTAACCTGGCACAAAGGTGACAGACTGGGCTGCTTCCAAAATCAAGAAAGCGTCTTCCGCCACGATAGGCTTCACTTCACCCTCGACCTTGGTGGCTTGTTTCACCGCACCAAAGCCAGAAAACAAAACATGACCCAGTGAGCGATTCATCGCCTTACACATAATGTTTGTAAGGATGATGCCCGCAGCACCGACCATGGAACCTGCCACGATAAGGATGTTGTTGTTAATCGCGAAACCCGCCGCACAGGCAGCCAGGCCGGAATAGCTATTGAGCAGCGAAATCACCACTGGCATGTCTGCCCCACCGATGGGCAACACCGCCATCACGCCGAACAGCAGCGACAGCGCAATCACCGCGTACAGATAGGGCGAATCCACTGAAGGATCCATGCAGAACAGCACGCTGCAGGCAATCAAGCCGACCAGGATGCCTGCGTTTACAATTCGTTGAGCGCCGAAGACCACAGCGGCAGAGGTCATCACTTCAGACAGCTTGCCCCAGGCTAAGATACTGCCACTGAAGGTCATACCGCCAATCACGATGGACAGCAAAATGGTGACATCCGTAAACGTGGTATTACCCATGTTGTACAGCGCCGCCCAACCAACCATCAGACTGGCAATACCGCCGGAGCCATTAAACAGAGCAACCATTTCCGGCATGCTGGTCATCTCGACCTTTTGCGCGGTGATGGCACCGATCACGGCACCAATGATGGCAGCGACCAAGATCAGCTCAAACGTCAGAATTTCTTTGTTCAACAAGGTCACGGCAATGGCGATCACCATGGCCAAGGAGGAAAGCATGTTGCCGCGCACCGCCGTAGCCGGTGAGCCCAACTGCTTCAGGCCAAAAATAAACAATGCGGCAGCAACCACGTACCACAGGTTGATCATCACTGTACTCATGACTTACCTCCGGTTTGGCTCGTGTCTTTCTTTTTAAACATGCTCAACATTCGATTGGTCACGAGGTAACCACCGGCTACGTTGATCATGGCGAACATTACAGCAGCAGCACCCAGATAACTGGACATCGCACCGGCTTCACCGCCAGCAGAAATCAGCGCACCAACAATGGTGATGCCGGAAATGGCATTGGCGCCAGACATCAGCGGCGTGTGCAGGGTAGCTGGCACCTTCGAAATCAACTCGAAGCCGAGGAAGATCGACAACATGAGAACCATTGCAAGAAATACGGCTTCCATAATTTAGCCTCCGCTATAAATGTTTTTGATGGTTTCGTTCACCACAGCCCCATCTCGGGTAATCACGCAGGCCTGGATGATCTCGTCTTCTGGATCCAAGGTCAGAGCCTTAGATTCCGCGTCCCAAAACTCCAACACCAAATTCACGAGCTTGTTGGAGTACATGTCGCTGGCATTGCGGGCAACCTCGCCGGGTAAGTTACCCTGTCCGACCACTTTGACGCCGTTGATATCCACGACCTCATTCATGACCGAGCCTTCTACGTTGCCGCCAGTCTCGACGGCCATATCGATGATCACACTGCCGGGCTTCATGGATTCAACCATGTCCCGACCGACGATTTGCGGGGCGGGGCGACCGAACAACTGAGCCGTGGTAATCACAACATCCGATTGACTGATGATCGCTTTTTGTCCTTCGCGCTGCATTTCCACCTGCTCGGGGGTCAACTCCTTGGCATAGCCTTGATCGGTTTGACCGGTATCACCTAGGTCGATTTCAACAAATTTTGCACCCAAGGATTGCACTTGCTCAGCCACGACAGGCCGGGTGTCAAAAGCTTCCACCCGAGCACCCAAACGCTTGGCTGTGGCGATCGCTTGAAGTCCAGCCACACCAGCACCAATCACGAAAACGCGCGCTGGCGGGATCGTGCCAGAGGGTGTCATCATCATGGGCATGATCTTCGGCAGGTGGTACGAGGCTTGAATGACCGTCACGTAACCTGCCAAGTTCGCTTGGGAGGACAGCGCATCCATCTTTTGCGCTCGCGTACTGCGAGGCACCATTTCCATAGAGATCGAGGTAGCGCCTTGGGCCGCGATACTTTCGACCAGGGGTTTTTCGTTGAACGGGTCCAAAAAGCTGATGTACAAGGCGCCCTGCT
>JAACDS010000366.1 GCA_009936895.1 Pseudomonadota bacterium | reverse complement strand
GTTGCCATACAGACCACTTCGCACTGGCAGCCTTCCGGTCAGCAGTGCTGCACGGCTGGGTGAGCAAACCGGGGCGGCAACGTAAAAATCTGTCCAGCGCTGGCCTTCAGCAGCCAGCGTGTCGATATTGGGGGTGCGTATGTAGGGGTGACCAAAGCTACCCAAATCGCCGTAACCCAGATCATCAGCGAACATGATGACCACGTTAGGTTTGGTGTCTGCGCCCATCGGCGCATCGGTCCCCGCCGCATCCACGGAGGTTACTGGGCTGCCGCCACAGGCCGCCAACAAGGTAGCGGACAGTAAACCAAGACAAAATGTTGGCAGCAGCCGTCGGTGTGTCATGCCCTGCATCTCTCCTCCCCAATTTAGCAAATCAAGTGCTTGAGCATGCCACGGGCTGAGAGTGAAGTCAGGCGCGCTATCCTGTTAAGAAACGAAGCCACCCAGTTCACTGGAGAACCCTACCACCAAATTTTTGAACGCCCCGGCCATGATCACGAATTCCGCATCGTGCTTGGCCAGCGGATCTTCCTCGGGAACCTCGTCCATGTCGTCCTGTCCCAGTAATCTTACCTTTCGCAGCACCAGATCCTCGTCGAGCACCAAGGCGCACACCTGATCGAAAATCAGACCCAAGCGATCTACCTTGAGCCCGTCAGTGACATGTCGCCGCACTGCACCGTCCGCCAAGTCAAAATCCAGCCAGTTCACCGAAGAGCGAGTATCCGCAGGATCGCGCATTCGACACTCCCGCCCCATTCGAAAATGCTCGCTGGCGCTACCCATAAACAGTCGCTTGATCATCTCTTGAGGCGGCGTCTTGAACGCGACAGGGGCGTACTGAAAGGTCACCATGGCGCGCTTGAGCGCATCCATAAAGTAATCGGCGACAGTCTCTGACGCACTGCCAACAATCAGCACCCCTTCCTGAGGCAGCATAATCGCCTGCACACGGTCGGACTTCAGCAGCGCTTGGGGCAGAAGCTCGGAATACACCTCGTCCTTGAGGTCGCGCTTTTCAGCTCGATTCGGCTCGGTGTGGGTGCGCTGTTTGAACGACTCAATGCGAACGGCCAAGGCTTCCTGCACAGCCGCCGGCGGCAGCACACGGGTCTGGATGCGCAACTGCAGCAAATCTGCTCCAGATACACGCCGGGCCAGCAGATCCCCAGCGCCAGTTACCGGCGGTTCAAAGCCGCCACTGCGCTCACTGAACGCGCCGCAGGGTTTGAACGCGGCGTTTTCCAGCACTTCAGAGAGAGCCTCTTCGGTGCCGGGCCAGTGGCTGTGGATGCGGTACATGCGGACGTTACGAAAAAATCGATTCACAAATTCTCCCTAGGGTGTCAGCAGATGTCTGTCGCATCGCGCGAGAGACAGTGTGAAAATAAACGGGCGAGCAGGATACTTGAGCAGCCGATTGGGCGTCCAAACATTTCGCGCTGACTCGATCAAAATGATGAAGGAGCCCTCATGAAAGCCTTGTATTACCAGCCCAGCTGCGGCATCGCCGGCGACATGCATCTGGCCGCCCTCGTCAATCTGGGTGTCCCTCAAGGTTATCTGGTGGATATGCTTCGTAAGCTGCCAGTTCAAGACGAGTTCGAATTGACCTTCGAGCCTGCGAGCAAGATGGGGATCTCAGGGTTGCAGGCCAACGTACAGATTGCCGATCAACACGATCACCGCCATCACAGCACCATTGTTCGAATGATTACCGAAGCCGCCTTGCCCGATGCGGTGGCGGCTCGAGCGCTGGCCATTTTCGCGCTGATTGCCAATGCCGAGGGCATGATTCATAACGTACCGCCGGAGAAAGTGCATTTTCACGAAGTGGGCGCCATGGATTCCATCATTGATATTGTCGGTGCGGCAGCAGCCATCGAGTACCTTCAACCCGAGATTATCATTTGCGATTCGGTGGAAGTTGGCAGCGGCTTCGTCAATTGCGCTCATGGCCGGCTGCCCGTACCCGCACCGGCGACCCAAGAGCTGCTCATGGGAGTACCGTGTCAGTACGGTACCGTGGATGGCGAAGCCACCACACCGACCGGCGCAGCCATTATCGCCAACGCCGTAAGTGAGTTTGTGCCCAAGGGCACCTTTAGCCCAAATGCCATCGGTTATGGTGTGGGCCGAAAGGATTTCTCCATACCGAATGTGTTGCGGATCGCCTTAGGAGACTATCAGCCGGCATCCGTTGTCCAGCACAACGACCTGAGCCAGCGGTTTACGGACCTTGAGACGGGTCACTATCAAATCGAGGCCAACATCGACGACATGTCGGCCGAGGCATTCGGGCCATTGATGGACGCGCTGTTCAAGGCGGGAGCCGTTGAAGCCTTTACCCAACCAGTGATGATGAAAAAGCAGCGGCCGGCTCAGTGCGTGACCGCCCTATGCAGCGACGCCTGTCTGACCGCGGTAACGGATACCCTGCTCAACGCCTCCACCAGCATCGGCCTGCGGATCATGCCCTTCGCCAAGCGCGTACTGCCCAGGCAGCAGCGCACCGTTGCAACTCAGTTGGGGTTGGTATCGGTAAAAATCACCACCCAGCCCAATGGGCGTGAACGCTTCAAAGTCGAACACGATGACATTCTGCGCTTAGCCCAAGAGCATCAACTGGACTATCTCAGCGCCCAACAAAGCATTAATGACGAGGT
>JAACDS010000365.1 GCA_009936895.1 Pseudomonadota bacterium | reverse complement strand
TGCGGCTTGTTGTTGCAAGGCAAAGACGGCTGCCCGATCCGATAACGCATCAATTGAAGCATCTGCCGATACAGAGGGTGCAGTGCAGACAGCGGAGGCCACAAACAATAAAGCAGTGTTCAACAGAATTGGGAGTCGCATAGGTAATCCTCTCTTTACAATAACGCCTAACGTATCAGTCGTTCACGCAGGATGCGGCCAATGAGCTTATCGCCACGCCACGACTGCCCTGTCGTATCGAATTTCGGTCATGCCCCGGGGTAAGATAGGTGAAGCTGATACCGGTGGCAGGATCGGCCCACACCAGCTGGCCGCCTGCGCCATTATGGCCAAATGCCTCCGGCGAATTGGTTTTACCGAAGCCTCTGAAACTGCGGCTGCTGTCACCACTAATGATGAGCCCCAAAGCCCGGTTAGCGGGCTTTTTGAACATCATATCCGTCATCTCGCCGGAACGAACCCGGCGCGCATCCAACAGGGTTTCCATTGGCCAAAGCGTTGCATGATCATTGCCACCGGTCAGCAGCGCCTGATAGAACAGGGTCAGGGCTGACGCCGTGGCAAACCCGCCCCCACCCGGCACGCCTACTGCCTGCACTTCAGGTTTGTTAAAGGACAAAATAGCACTTTCGGTGACCTCAGTTTCTGGCGGCACCGGCATTCCTAGGTTCTTGTATTCCTGCTCGGTCATCGCGTCGCCAACATAGGTGCATGGCAACGTCCGTGCAGTCTCTGATAGGGGCAAGCCCACATACAGATCGTCCAGCTGCAGTGGCTGCAAAATACGCGTCCGCACAAAGTCTCGATAGCTGAGACCAGACCGGCGCTCAATGAGTTCTGCAATCACCCACATGGAAGAAGACGGGTGGTATTCGAATCGAGAGCCCGGCTGCCAGTTCAGACGCCATTTACCGAAGCGGCCGTAACGCTTGTCGCGGTCATCCCAATCCAAGGGCGCGAAGGGTGCCGTGGGAAACCCAGCCGTATGGGTAAAAAGCTGGCCTACGGTGATGTGATCTTTTTCGTTGGTACCAAACTCCGGCACGATATCAGCAACCACTTCGTTTTCTGCAAGATCGCCGTTTTGGAACAGCAGCCACGCCGCCGCTGACGTGATGGCCTTGGTGGCCGAAAAAATACACGTCAACGAATCGTCACGGGCGGTGCCGTAATTGTGCTGAAACACGACCTCGCCTTTTCGGGCAATGGCTATCTGTGCCGCGGGCAGCAAGCCTGCTTCAACTTCCCTTCCAGCGCGTTGCAGCAGTGCCTCAACGCGCTCTATATTCAGGTCAAATTTTTCAGCGCGTGCGGCCTGCTGATCGCTTAACAATCTCGTCATCGTGAACCCCCCTCTCCATGGCCTTAAGTATGTCACTAGAGTACGCATCGACGCATGCAATGACTATCCACATTGCAGCGCCACCCATTTGCTCGCGGGCCGTCCCCCACCTAAACTGCCTGCTGTTTTTTAACGAGCACCGCTATGTCCATTGTTAACGGCCTGATTAGCGCCATAGGCAACACGCCACTGATCCGCATCAATAGCCTTTCCGAAGAAACCGGCTGCGAGATTCTCGGCAAGGCTGAATTCATGAACCCCGGCGGATCGGTCAAAGACCGTGCAGCGTTGTGGATGGTGCAAGAGGCTGAAAAAAACGGCTCATTGAAACCCGGTGGCACGGTAGTAGAGGGCACTGCCGGTAATACGGGCATTGGTCTGGCCCATGTCTGCAACAACCGCGGGTACAAGACCATTATTTACATGCCAGACAACCAGTCACAGGAAAAAGTCGACCTACTTCGAACCCTAGGTGCCGAAGTGCGCGTGGTTCCGACCGTACCCTACGCGAATGACGAAAACTTCCAGAAGCAGGCCGGACGATTTGCGGCCACCTTGGACAACGCCATTTGGGCAAATCAATTCGATAACACAGCGAACAGCTTGTCCCACTACGAGTCCACGGGGCCGGAAATCTGGTCCCAAACCGACGGTGGAGTCGACGTCTTTACCTGCTCGGTAGGCACCGGCGGCACGCTGGCGGGTACATCGGCCTATTTGAAGGAAAAAAATCCAGACATCAAGATTGTTTTAGCAGACCCCTTGGGCAGCGCCTTGTACAACTGGGTAACCACCGGTGAAGCGGTGATGACCCCGGGGCCTTCGATGACTGAGGGCATTGGCAACTCGCGAGTCACGCAGAATCTGGCCACGGCAACCATCGACGATGCCGTGCAGGTGGACGATCAAGAAATGGTCAATATGGTGTACCGACTGCTGCATCAGGAGGGTTGGTTCTTTGGTTCCAGCTCGGGCATTAACTTGGGGGCCGCGGTGAAAATCGCCAAGGAGCTTGGCCCCGGGCATACCATCGTCACCATTCTTTGCGATGACGGCGGCAAGTATCAGTC
>JAACDS010000364.1 GCA_009936895.1 Pseudomonadota bacterium | reverse complement strand
TATCGGTTGATCAGCTTGGATCTGCCGGCCCATGGATTGACCGGTGCCGCGCCCGCTGACGCTGAAAATCCTTACGGCAGCGAAGGATTCAGCAACGCCATTCACGCCGTCACCGAGTCCCTTGGTATCACATCCTTCGTTTTGGGGGGCAACTCCATGGGCGGCGGTGCGACCTGGCGCTACGCACTGGCCTATCCTGAGCGGGTTTTGGCCATGATTTTAGTTGACGCCGTGCCGCCAAACCGCGACTGGGGAGTCTCACCACGCACCGATGAGCCTAAAACGTCCGAGAAAAAAACAGCCCCCATCGGATTCAGTCTGTTAAGACAGCCTTGGTTCCGAGCCATCGCACGCTACTTTGACCCCGAGATGCTGATTGAGCAGGGACTTCGTTCTGCCTATAACGATTCACCCGTTGTCAACGAGGCCTTGGTTGATCGGTACTACGAGCTGATGATGCGAGAAGGCACCCGGGGGGCCATTTTAGCCCGCAGCGGCGGCTGGAATGCCCCTCCGGTTGATTTGTCGCAACTGACTCAACCCACACTGGTGATGTGGGGCGCAATGGACAGCGTCATCCCAGTATCCGTGGCCTATCAATTCAAAACCCACTTGCCGAACAACTGCACCATCGTTTATTCGGACTTAGGTCATATCCCGATGGAAGAAGCCCCAGACCGAACAGCAGCCGATGTCTCAGAATTCTTGGCTCATCACTTCGGGCAGCGAACTCAGTCTTGGCGGCCAATCCAGACCTGCTTGGAATAAGCGCAGCACTCGCCCTGCTGGTTGAACAGCGCGGTACCGGCAAAGTGTTTTTTACCTTCCATCTCGATGCACCAGCCGGTGATCACAATCTGGTCACTAGCGCGCACTGGGCTTAGCACCTTGGCGGTCATACGCCCCAGCAGGCCGGTACGAATACCCTCTGCGAGGTAAGCAAACTGGCCCGGGCAATCCAACGCTGCCCAGATCATTTCGGCGGGCAGGAAACCGTTTTCGTCTTGGAACGCGACATCGGGCTGCCAAGCCGCTGCGACGCCTTCGAACCCTGGCACCGGCGCGGCAAAGACTCGCAGGCCCTGATCCGCCGCCACATCGGCCCCGCAACAAAAACAAATGGGATGAAAACCAACGCCGCCCGACACGATGTTTTCAATGGTGGGGTCCAGTGCCGGGCTGTTGTCTTGCGCCGATAAGGCCTGGGCAAAGGTGGGTGGGTGAGGTACGTCCAGCGCCAGTTTCTTGGGCAATGCCTGGCCGATCAGCGTCTCTCCCACGTAGGCAGATGCCTGAGCATCATCAACCTGAATCTGCATGGGCGAGTCTAGGGGTGTTGGCGCACGCAGAGTCACCTCCACACCTTCCGCCGCGGCTAGTGGACTCAAATAGCCGGCTAGCAGACCACTCACATACCCGCCGTTTCCCGATTCCGGTGGACCTCGGAACTGTTGAGCAACTACAACACGTTGATTCATCAAAACCTCTGATGCAAAACCGCCAGTATACTCTGCAACGACCCGGCTTGACCTCTTGCCAACACCGGTCTAAAACATTCGATGGATCAAATAGGGAGAGATCAGATGGCAGCAGTACACGGTTACACATCGATTCAGGTGGACAGCCTGACACCTCACATCGGCGCACAGATCAGTGGTGTGGCCTTGGGGGACGCCCTATCCAACGAGCAATTCAGCGAAATCTATCGAGCATGGTTAGATTGGAAGGTGCTGGTGTTCCGCGATCAAGAGCTCGACGGAGAACAGCACAAGGCATTCGCACGCCGTTTTGGCACGCTGCACGTGCATCCCATGCAGCACAGCTACGGCGGAGACCCTGAGATTCTGCGCGTCAAAACCACTAAGGACTCAAAATATACGGCGGGTAACGGATGGCATACCGACGTCACCTGCGATGAAATCCCACCCATGGCTTCTGCGCTATACATTACTGAAACGCCGGAACACGGGGGCGGCGACACGATGTTTGCGGACATGTATCTCGCCTACGACCTTCTCAGTGACACCATGAAGTCACTGCTGGATAATCTCACCGCAGTTCACGATGGCGCTCTACCCTACCTGGGGAACTACAAAGTTGCGCCCCCAGAAGGCGACGCCTACCCCAAAAACGAACACCCCGTCGTGATCACTCACCCAGAGACCGGGAAGAAGGTTTTATTTGTGAATACCGGATTCACATCCCATATCAAAGGCATGCATCCATTTGAGAGCAAGGCACTGTTGCACATGCTGTTCGATCACATCCATAAGACCCACCGGCTCACTTGCCGGGTGGCTTGGGAGCCAAACACTCTTACGTTGTGGGATAACCGGTGTACTCAGCACCATGCGATTTGGGACTATTACCCGGAAAGCCGCTACGGTGAGCGGGTATCCATATTGGGTAACAGTCGACCGGCCGCGGCCTAGGGCAGCACGCTAGTCCGTTGGCGCGCCTTCAGGGGCCACCAATCGCAGCAGCTCATTTTCGCGATCTTGTCCCAGAGTGGCCAATATTGGCAGCATCAGATTGGGTATGAGAGACAGATAGTCTGTCTTCGAACCCCGACTGTCCAACCGCGCCGACCAGACGGCCCCATCCCGGGGATCTACCGCCTCAGCCGCGCTCTCAGCCTTGTCAGCGCCCGCTTCTGTGACAGTAATGTCCTCGCGAATCACCAGCTGAAATGTTCGCTGATAGGTGATTAGAGTCGCACCTTGGCCAATAGTGCAGCTACGCCAGTAACCATAACCTGAGCAAAATGTTGGCATGTGGGAGTGGTCGACCCGTTGGTCTGTGGATTCGAACCACCACTCGACGACATAGGCCTGATCGCCGCAAGAGGTATCAAATCCGGCCTCGCCAAACATGCGTTGGATGGTTTTACTGCCATTGATTCGCTTTGGATCTAAGCTAGGCTCATGCACGCAAAAGCCGCGGCTGGTATCGATGTCGGTCAGAGTACTGCTGTTCAGATAAGCACTGGGTGCGAAGGACGAGCAACCTGCCAACAATAACGCAAGCACAGGTAACCCCAGACGCAGAGCGGTGAACCTTGTCAACATGGGCGAACTCCTTTCATCAATTTCGATTGATCTTATCATTCCCGCCCGACAATGCATGCGCAACACCCCTGACAACTTGACCTCTATCCGTCGGAAAAGGTTAGATGACACGATGGAACACACAAACGCGGCTGAAGAAAATGCCCCAGTGAATTTTCACTGGCGCTGCAAGCATACTTGGCGACAAGCGTCATCGAACACACTGTGGTGCCTGCTTGGCTGCGCCATTGGCGATCTCGGCACCATTGCCTATTTTCAGTATACAGGGACTCCGTGGCCAGTATGGGCCATCATGGCCTTGGCCATCTGCAATGGCCTGATAACATCCATCATGCTCGAAACCATTATTTTGCTGCGTCAAATGCCGCTGCGCCTGGCATTCAAAACCGCAATCGGTATGTCACTTATCTCCATGATTGGCATGGAATTGGCGATGAACCTTGTGGACGTTGCCGTGACCGGTGGGGCCATGCTGACACTCGAAGTCATCCCCCTCATGCTGTTAGCCGGTTTCCTAGCGCCACTGCCGTACAACTACTGGCGTCTCAAGGCACTGGGAAAAGCCTGCCACTGATACGCCAGCAGATGGCACCCGCCGCTACGCTACCCCTCGCCGTCTGCTGGTAGCGGATTTGTTAGCACATAGAGGCGCCACTCCACCGACAACTGGCCAGCGATGACTTCAGTCAACTGTAACTCAGCGCCCTGCAGGTCTCTCGCGGAATTCATCATATCGAGCCAACTCTTGCTGCCGGTCAGAAACTGACGCGTATAAGACTGATAAACCTGTTCAGCCGTCCGCTGAGCCTCTTCCAACGCAGGCCGGCGCAAACCGAAGGATCGAAGCATCGCTAGGTCAGAACGAATGCGCTCACGAATGGCAAGCTGCTCGCTGCGACGCAATGCCAATGCCGAGCTCACGCCCTCACGCGCCTGAGCAATGCCCGAAAAGCTTGATAAGCCCGCACCAAACTGCGACCTGATACCGACCTGCACCCGACTGTCTGGCCTAAAGTCGTCAAATTCCCGTTGGAACTGCAAGTAAATTTCGGGGCGCGTCGTAGAACGCTGCCCCTTCACTGCCGCTCGGGCCGCTTTTATATTTGCCTCCGCGCGTTGAATGCTCGGCGAGTGCGCTAATGCGCCGATCAGCAAGGCTTGATCGCCTTGCGCCAGCTCAGGAGGCGGTTGCCGAGGTGCCGCCGCCAGCATCGCGCTGCTCAGCTCTTGACCCGTCAGTACAGCAAGCGTCGTTACCGCACTCGTTTCACCCGCAGCGGTGGCAGCTAATAGCGCTTTCACCGACTGCAGCCGGCCTCTGGCCAGCTCCAAATCGCTGCCCGTCGAGACGCCACCATCGAAGCGTCGCTGAACTCTTTCCAACAGCTCCTGATGCAAGGATTCACTGACCTCCAATGCCTGACGCTGCAGCGACGCCGACAGCCATTGGCCATAAATTCCAACCACGCGAAAGGCCAGCTCACGGCGACTCTCGGCCAGAGAGGCCGTTAACACGCTGACATTTGCATAGGCTGAATCCAATCCGGCACTCAGGCGGCCCCCGCTCCACAAAGGCTGGTCTAAACTCAACACCGTCGTGTAGCCATCGTCATCGTCATCAAACGCCCTCTCGTACGACACGCCCGGCGTTGGAAAGTACTGCCATTTCGCAGTTTTCACAGCCTGATGGCCAGCCCTCAAATCTGGCTTCCCTTGCGCGACCGAAGGATGCGTCCGAATCGCCTGCTGAATCAGGCTATTCAGGGTCAGTGAATTGTCGACAAAACGAGTTTCGCTCCTAGGCACCTGATCGATCGCTCCAAACACCGGCAATGCGACCAGCGATAACACGACAAACACGAATTGGAATCTTACATGGGGTATCACGAAACGGTTCCCTATGGGCAATGCGGTAAGCCGTGCATTTAGACTTCACAACCGAAGGGGATACATTTCGTGCCGATGAGCGGTAGCTACATTCCGACGAACGGCTAAAAGTGGGTGTGACAGGGTCGAAAGACAACCGCCCTGTCTGGGGCTGACAGGGCCTTCGCTCTGGGGCGGGCTAGGCTTTGCGGGTTACCCTAACAGGTAAGTGGGTGTAGCCGTTCACGAATGACGAGAAGGTGCGCTCGGGTTCCGCTTGGACTTCGATTTTTTCAAACCGCTGCAGCAGTTCTTCCCACAAAATGCGCAACTGCAATTCGGCCAATCGATTGCCCATACAGCGATGCACGCCAAAGCCGAAAGACAGATGCTGGCGTGCATTTGGCCGCTCAATGTCCAGACTGTTTGGATCATCAAACACAGCGTCGTCGCGATTGCCGGAGGCGTACCACATAAGGATTTGATCGCCCTGCTTGATTTGCTTACCGCTCAGTTCAATGTCGCGATTCGCCGTGCGCCGCATATAGGCTAACGGGGTCTGCCAGCGAATGACTTCCGCTACCATTTGCGGAATCAGCTCTGGGTTAGCTGCCAGCTTGGCGAACTGGTCTGGGAACTTATTCAGGCTGTAGACACTGCCAGACATGGTGTTTCGCGTCGTGTCGTTACCGCCAACAATCAGCAGTAGCAGATTCCCGAGATATTCCATGGGCGTCAGATCTTTCGTCTCCGCCCCGTGAGCCATCATAGAGACCAAGTCATGACCTGGGTTCTTTAAACGCTCTTCTTTTAGCCGTTGAAAATATTGCAAACACTCCAACAGCTCCTCGCGCCGCTGCTCTACGGTTTCGATAATGCCTCCGGGCTGGGGTATCGCAAAGGTAACGTCGGACCATCGGGTCAGTTTGCTGCGATCTTCGAACGGGAAATCGAAGAGTGTTGCCAGCATCATCGTGGTTAGCTCAATCGAAACCGTTTCGACCCAATCGAAGGTTTCGCCTTCAGGAAGTCCATCGAGCACCGTGCACGTACGCTCTCTAATCAGCGCTTCCATGTTGTGGAGGTTCGTTGGGGCCACAGATCCGGCCACCGCTTTGCGTTGGGCGTCATGCACAGGGGGGTCCATCGCGATAAAGGTGGTCGTCTGTAGCATGCCTTCCGGTAGCTCCGCACCAACCGGGAAACCTAGCGTGATGCCATGAGCCGAACTGAAATTCTTCCAGTCTGTGTCCACTTTTTTGATGTCAGCGTAGCGACTAAGAGACCAAAAACGTCCGGCCGTTTCCGTCTCATTGAAATGTACTGGATCTTCTGCGCGCAAGCGCGCGAAATATTCGTGCCAGCGGTTCTCACTGAACAATCGGGGATGCACAGGCAAGATATCGTCCAGAGCCACATCCGCAGCGGCTGGCATCGGACCTTTGAAGCTGGCACCAGCAGCGCCGGGCATACGAGCCTCAGGCGCGTCGGTGCTCGTGGTTTCTTCGGCATTGACCGCTTGCTCGCTCATGGTTTCCTCGTTTTGTTACTGAAGTACATTGGGACGCAGAGCCTGCCCAGAACGACGTTTACTGTCAATCCGCGAGATCAGTGCGCTAACCCCGCTGTTGCTTTACCCTGCTCTCTTTTTCGGCTGAAGCCATTGAGGCGCCTTATGACCACGGCGACCCCGTTTTTATTGGCAACTGCCGGCCAACGTATTGGCGAGAAGATTGGTATTAGCCCCTGGGTCTTAATCGACCAGGTACAGGTCAATGTATTTGGCGAGGTCACTCGCTGGCGCACGCCCGGCCACTGCGACGTGGAGCATGGAAAAACCACGCCCTATGGCGGTACCTTGATGCACGGATTCCATGCCATCAGTTTGATCACACATTTTTACAAAAGCAGCGAACTGTGGCCTGAAGACGGTCGCGATCCGCTGAATTACGGGTTGGACAAGGTGCGTATTTTACAGCCGATCGTTATTGGCGATGGGGTCAGGCTAAGGTCCCATATCAGCCTGCTGGACGCCCAGCCCAAGACAGCGGGGGACATGCTGCTGAAGACCCGGCACGAGATCGAAGTGCAGGGACTAGAGGGTTCCGCCGTCTACGCCGAATATCTCACCTACTGGCACGCAGCTTGAGTACCTCAAACGAATCCCCGGAGCCATTGCATCAGCCCAGCCACGCAGCGTCGTCCGGTCGCCTGCAACGTCCTGCGGCAAATGACGGAACCCACATCAGTAGTTTTCGGCAAGTACTCCGCAGACACGGCCTCACCATGGGCCTCTGTGCCCTTGTCGGTCTTTTTCTGCCTCACGCATTGGATCACATCCAAGCCACAACCTTAGACACCGCCACCTCGCCGCTTTTCTATCTCGCAGCAACGCTGGCGCTGGGCGTTTTCCTTGCATTCTATCAAGCGCGAAGAGGCCATCCGCCGAACCTACGCACTACCCTTTGGCTTGGCTATCTGCTCTACATCAGTATCGTTGAAGAACTGGCTTTCCGGCTGCTGTTTCCGCTGTGGCTGGGCGAATCGATCAACCTCATGAGTGCGATCCTAGTGAGCAACCTGATGTTCGCGGGAATCCACTACATCACGCTTCGATGGCATTGGTGGAACTGCCTGTTCGTATTTGCGGGGGGCATGGGTTTTAGCCATATGCTCGCTAGCTATGAAAATCTGACCCTAGTCATTTTGGCGCATTGGTTTTTTACCTTTTTGAATACGCCAATCCCACCCCGCGACCGATTAACAAGCGCCGAATGAGTACCGCATCTACGCCTTGCGTCTGGTGTCGGTTTACGTATCAATGCAGGTTCACAACTTTAGGGAGAGAACGATGTCAGAACCGCAATTGGAACTGAGCAACGACGCGCTACTGAGTACTACTCGCGCCGTCCGCAAACGGTTGGACTTCGACCGCAACGTGCCCATGTCAGCGATCAAAGAATGCATGGAGCTGGCAGTGCAGGCACCGTCGGGATCCAATGCCCAGGGCTGGCAGTTCATGTTCGTCACGGACGCCGAAAAACGCGCTAAAATCGGTGAGTACTATCGCCAGGCGTTCAGCCTCTATCGCGACATGCCCTTTGCCATTCATAAGTTAAACGCTGACAGTGCGGACGCGACGCTGTCGAACAGTCAGGAACGTAGCGCATCGTCGGCGGATTACTTAGCTGACAACATGGCCAAAGCGCCGGTACTGATGATTCCCTGCATCGAAGGGCGCATCGACAACGCCGATGGAGCGAACGCGAGCGCACAGGCCGGCACCATGGGTTCTATCATTCCTGCTGCGTGGAGTTTTATGCTGGCTGCCCGGGCACGTGGCCTCGGTACCGCATGGACAACCCTGCACCTAGCTCATGAGAAAGCCGTAGCCGAACTGCTGGGCATTCCATACGAGTCCTATACCCAAGTAGCCTTGATCCCCATTGCTTATACAAAGGGCACGGAATTCAAAGCCGCCTACCGCCCACCGGTAGAGACCGTCATGCACGTCGACCAGTGGTAACCCGCGCCTTTGGCGCTTTTGAGGGCATTTTAGAAGCGCCAAAGACCGAGTCTTAGGTATGGCTAGGGCCTTTGCCCTAGCCCTTTCCCTCGAGTATCAGTGACGCAAGCTGTGCACCGTGGGTATTTTGCGGAAAGTGACCGGCATCCGGCAGAGCGTCAAATCGGGCATTCATCTGTTCAGCCCACTGGCGGCCCCAGCTTTCGGTAAACACGTCATCGGCACAGCCCCAGATAAAGTGGCAGCCCTTGCCGCCGGCAGACCAGTTCAACAGGGTTCGGTAATGCAGGGATTGCGCTGCAGCGTTGCCGTTGTGGTAGTTGTCCAATGGAATGGAGAGGGGGAAGCGGCGAAAGCCGTTATAGCCCTCATCCGGCAGGCCTTTGTAGGGTGCGGAAAAACCTTGATACATGTCCGCGGCGGCACCGCTCAAGCCGGGATCTTTACCGTCAACGAAGGCGGCCATAAACGTTGCAACGTCGATGAGGCCAGAGCTGAGAACCAGTAACAGACCAATATCAGGTTCCTTACGGGCATAGGTTCCACCAGCATGCCAACCCGCATTCCAGCGGCGTATGCCCGCGGAGTACTCGTACACCCCATGATGCAGCCAGGTGTTCATGATCACCAGATCGGAAAACCGCTCAGGCATCATGGCCGCTTGAGCTAAGCCCGTTGGGCCGCCCCAGTCTTGGCACACCAAGGTGATGTTCTGTAAATCCAGCTCGACAATCAAAGAGGTCAAAATCTCGGTATGTCGCGCGACCGTGTACCAATGAATATCCGTTGGCTTGTCCGAGCGACCGAACCCCATATGATCAGGCGCAATGCACCGATACCCCGCGTCCACCAGTGCCGGAATCACATCGCGATACAGATACGACCAGGTGGGCATACCATGCAAGAGCAACATCACGGGGCCGTCCTCGGGGCCTTCGTCCAAATAGTGCATCCGCAGGTCTTGCCATCCGTGGTAGTTGGGCGCGAAAGCAAAACCGGGTAAATCAGAGAAGTTTTCTTCAGCCGTTCGTACAAATTCCGTCATCAATCTCTCTCCTACAATCGCGTTAGATCATGGCTCAACTGGCAGATCCTTCAGTCCTTTTTTATTTCGAAACAGCGCCAAGGGCAAAAAAATGATCGGCAACAGTTTGTCGTAGTGCATGGGAGTCAGGCGCTGGGCCAGATCGATGAGTTTGGCGTCTAAGCCCACGAAAATTCGGCTACGGCGCTTACGCACACCATCAAGAATGACCTCGGCTGCCTTACTGGCATGCATGCCGTTTTGCCGAAACGCCTCGCCTTGTTCTTCTTGGGTGGCATCGGGCCGGGCAAACATTCCCCTCTTCTCATCTGGGTCTGCGGACGGGTTCACTTTCGCTGCAGAAAGAATGTTTGTACCGATGTGTCCTGGGTGCACGCCATGCACCTGTACGGGGGTTCCTTTCATTTCTTTCGCGAGACTCTCAGTAAAACCTCGCACGGCAAATTTAGTCGCGTGATAAACACTCTGGCGCGGTACAGCAATCATGCCGAAGATCGACGAGGTGTTGACCATCGCGGCTTCCGGTCGCTCCTTGAGGTAAGGCAAGAATGCCCTCGTCATATTAACGACGCCGTGCTAATTCACGTCCATGACTTTGGTCCAGTCCGGCTCTGGCATGTTGGCAAAATCGGAATCGATGGTAATACCTGCATTGTTGAACACCAGATCGACTTTGCCGTGTTGAGCAATCACTTTTTCCGGCAAGGCTTTGATCGCTGCTTCGTCACCCACATCCAGCTTGTGACTGGAAACTGCCACGTTGTAATTTTTCAACATGGCTGCCGTACCAGCTAAGGTATCTTCGTTCACATCACAAATCACAACGTCGCAACCAGACTTCGCCAACAGCACTGCCAGGTAGCGCCCCATCCCGGATCCAGCCCCGGTAATGACCGCTACCTTTGACATAAAATCTTTCATGTTTGTTTCCTTTGTTGTTGGTTCGCGTTCTCAGCCTGAGCGGTTTAAAGACTTTGGTAAACGGCCTGCAACAGGCCGAAGGACCGGGTATCCCCCATAAGCCCGGGGAACATTTTGTTCATCACGAAAGATGCGCTGAGCTTGGCGTCTTGATCGACCACCACACTGGAACCACCCCAGCCACCCCAAAAGCAAGTGTTCTGATTTGGTGACAGTGGCATCACTTCCGAATTCAGGCCAAAGCCTAAACCGAAAGCAATGGGTACGCCCAGCACCAAATCTGTGCCTGAGATTCGAGCCTGCATAACGGATTCGGCGGTTTCCTTTGAAAACAAGTCGACTCCAAATGCCGAGCCCTTGCAGGCTAAGGGAGCTTGCAGCTTAGCGATCGCTCGCGCATTGGAATGACCGTTAGCAGCCGGAATTTCCGCGCGACGCCAACCGTCCGTCCATGACTCAGTTGCAGGCGCAAACGGACTGGCAAAGGTACGTGCGGCAATGGAGTCTTTTTCAGCAGTCGGTGCACTGCCATCACCGGCGGGAATCAACAACCCAATTCGGGAAAATTCACTCTCTGGCACGCCAATAAAGAAATCTGCATTCATCGGCGCGGCGATCTCCTCTTGAAAATAGGTGCCAAGACTTTTGCCCGTAATGCGTCGTACTAACTCGCCAATCAAGAAACCCTGAGTGAGAGCGTGATAGCCAGACACCGAGCCGGGCTCCCACCAAGGTGCTTGCGCCGCCAGCGTGGTGACCATCTTATCCCAGTCATACATGTCCTCAGGCGTCATATGTTCGTCCATGCCAGACAGACCTGCTGCATGATTCATGAAGTGCCACACCTTGACACTTTGCTTACCGTTTTGTGCAAACTCTGGCCAGTACTCGGCGACATTAGCATCAAAATCCAGCTGACCACGGTCGGCCAACAGCAGGGCGCAGAGAAACGACATAGTCTTGGTCGAGCTGTAGACATTGACAATGGTGTCGTGCTGCCAAGGTTGCGTGCGGGCTTCATCCAAGTGCCCCCCCCACAGGTCTATGACCATTTCACCTTCGATGGTCAGGGCGAAAGAAGCGCCCACATCATCACCGCGATCGATGCTTGCCGACAGCAACTCCCGCACGCCGTTAAACTTCTCATCACACACCCCATATACGTCAGCCATACCACCCCTCCAGATTTTGAATTTAACTCAGCGAAAACGCCCAAGTGTATTGTGCCGCATTCAGTAGGTAGGCGTCTTTCGTGCTCGGTGTCCAGGAATCGTCGCCGCCTACACCCATGTGATGGCCGTCTAGACAGAGGTGTAAGCCAGTTTCCGGTTCCAGCTGGTAGTAATGCGTCGCAGCGGACAGCTGCTCAATGCCAAAGCGACTGACGCCGAAATGAAACGCGCCAGAAACGTTGATTGCACCGATCTGCAGCTGACTGACATCGCAACGCAAGCCATTCTCGGTGGGAAAAATATAGTCCGTATGCATGTCGGAAACGTTTTGCCGCCAAGGGCCATAATCCGCACTGGCGAGGCGGTCGGGATAGTTTTCGTGAGGCCCGCGCCCAAACCAACTGACGGTCTCTGCCGCCGTTTTGAGACTCACATGGGCGCCAACACGGGCCAGCGGTGGCAGGTCACCAGACACATCGACCTGCACTCGAACATCCATCTGGCCGTCACCACGAAACCGGTGCGTCCAAAGGCTTCGAATCAGTAATGTCCCATCAAAAAAATGACCCTGCTCAACGACGACCATGCCTTGGTCTTGTTCAGCCCGTATGTTCAAACACCGCGCCTGCAGAGCAAACAGTCCCGAACGCTGCCAGCGCGCAAACCAAGACCGAGGATCCAGCTGCCCTGCTTCGCTAATACCTATATCGTTATCCAGTGGCGCCCTGATGAAATTGTCAGCCAACGGTCCATTGAGTATTTCCTGACCAGCCTTGAGCCAACTCGTCAGCAATCCGGTGTCGGCGTCGATCAACCAAATGCTTTCTCCAGCCGCAATCTCAAAGCCGGCCACGGTTTCTGCGACCACTGCCGCAACGGCTGGCGTGGCTCGGTGTCCAGGCTCACCGGCCAGCGTGAACTGCCAGCGCGCCACCTCGTGATCCGGCTCTGACCAATCCGTCGCATCAACCTGAGTAATCCAAACGTTCAACCAACTGGAACCCTGTCGCTGAAGATCCTTAGGAAACAGCGGCACGCTGCGCGATTCGCCGGGCAACAGTTCCAGTGCCACTTCACCGCTATCGATCACTCGTTGACGATCTATGTGCTGCCAGTGCAGGCGCTCGTTTGCTGTGGCCCGAAACGCGTACTCGCTTGTCACGGCAACGCTGACATCGCCACGAAGACGCAGCCTTGCGGTAAAGGGTTGCTGACAGCGTTTGGCTTCCAGCAAGGCTGGGTGCGGGCTGCGGTCAGGGAATACCAAGCCATTGATGCAAAATTGGCGGTCGTTCACCTCGTCACCGAAGTCACCGCCGTATGCCCAGACAGTTCTGCCATCGGACAATGTTTTGTTCAGCCCCTGATCGACCCAATCCCAGATAAAACCGCCTTGGAGCTTTGGATACTTTCGAAAGGCGTCCCAATAATCGCTAAAGTTACCCAGACTGTTACCCATGGCGTGAGCGTATTCACAAAGAATCACCGGCCGGTTCTCGCTGCCTAGTCCAGCCCATTTAATCAAACCCGGCTTGGGCGCCAAGTCCGGCCCCTGAGGCATATCGGCATCGGTTCTGGCATACATAGGGCAAATAATGTCAGTGGCAGAGGTCGCCGAGCCACCCCCTTCGTATTGAATTGGCCGAGAAGGATCGGCGCGCTTGGTCCAATGGTACATAGCCTCGTGGGCGGCCCCGTATCCCGACTCATTCCCTAGCGACCATAAAATGATACTTGGGTGATTGAAATCTCTAGCGACCATACGAGTCATGCGTTGCAAAAAAGCTGCAGCCCATGCCGGGTCATCTGCTAGTGCACCCATGGGAGTCATGCCGTGGGTTTCGATGTTGGCTTCATCAACGACGTAAAGACCCAATCGGTTACACAGACGATAAAAGCCAGTTTGGTGCGGATAGTGGGAGCAACGTACCGCATTAAAATTGTGTCGCTTCATTAGCACGAGATCCCGCTCCACATCCTGCAGGGATTCATGATGACCCGTCGCCGGATGATGCTCGTGTTTATTTACGCCGCGGAGCAGAAGCGGCGCGCCGTTCAAACACAATTGGCCCTCAATGATTGCCACGGAACGAAAGCCAACATCACAGGCCTCCACTTCAACCACTTGGCCATCGGCGTCGCACAACGACACAGTCAGCCGGTACAGAGAAGGCTCTTCCGCACTCCAGTGTTTAGGCGACGGTACCGACAACCTGATGTGACAGCGGTTTGGATAACCGCCCTTTTCGTCAATCTGCTTCGTGCCCAAGAAAAAGACCTCATCAGAGAGCAACGAGCGAGTCGGCTTTTCTAAATCGTAAAGCGCCAGTCGGATGCCATGGCCCGCAGCATGTTCAGCAATCACCTTAATCTCGAGTTCGCCGTGCTCGTACCGATCATCCAGCCCGGCGGTCACCTGCAGATCGACAATACGATGCCGCGGTTTTTTTAAGAGTGACACGGAACGGAAAATTCCGCTGAGATTCCACATGTCTTGATCTTCGAGGTAGCTCCCGTCGCTGAACCGAAAAACCACCACCTTCAAGCGATTTTCACCTACCAGAAGATGTTCCGTCAGATCGAATTCCGCGGGCAATCGACTGTCTTGGGAATAACCAATCCACACGCCGTTACACCACAGGTGAAACGCGCTATCCACGCCATCGAAGGCGATTCGAACCTGCTCTTCTCCAAGCCAATCCTTCGTCAGCGTGACCGTTCGCTGATAACAACCCGTCGGATTGTCTTCAGGCACCCGCGGTGGATCACAGGGAAATGGGTACTTCACATTGGTATAAATCGGCCGGTCGAACCCTTGCATCTGCCAGTGACCGGGTACTATCGCCGATGAGGTAGAGGCCGAATCTTCTGGCCAGTTGTCCGGCACATCGTCTGGCCTGGCAAAGAGCTCGAATTGCCATTGGCCATCCAAGGACAAAACCGCATCGCTGATCGTATCTGCCTTGGCGTCTGTCTCGCTCCGCCAACTGAACAAAGGTGCGTGTGCTGGCATTCTGTGCTGAGACGTAATGTCCGGAGTCTGCCAAGCCCGCTGAGTTTTGAAGTTCATGACCGCACCTTCTTATCTTTCGCGAGCAGTTAACCGAATTTCTGAATCAGGCTGCCGCTCTCCTCGGCTGGCCCGGATTCGATCATAACCAAAAGGGATCACCAAATGCAGGACAGTGCTCGTTATCCAAGCCTTCAGGGGCAGGGCGTTTTCATCACCGGAGGAGCCACCGGCATTGGTGCGGCGCTGGTACGCGCATTCAATGAGCAAGGCGCCCGCGTAACCTTTGCGGACATCAACGCCCAAGCGGGCTCCGCCTTGGAAGCTGAGCTGGGCGGAGCAGCGCAATTCGTGCTCTTCGACCTGACCGACACCTTGGCGCTGCAACGGGCCATCACTGACGCAGACAACCGATCATCTCTTAGCGTGCTGATCAATAACGCTGCCAACGACATGCGTCATTCCCCCGACGAAACAAGCCCGGAACAATGGCGAGAGTGCATGGCGATCAACTTGGACGCGGCGTTTTTTGCCGCCAGAGCCTGTGCGCCCCTCATGGCGGGTCACGGCGGTGGTTCGATCATCAATTTCAGCTCGATCAATGCGCTATTGGGGCCAAGCAACATGCCAGGTTATGTCACCGCTAAGGCAGGGCTGATCGGTATGACCAAGGCGCTGGCCAAGGACTATGGGGAACGCTTGGTGCGGGTAAACGCGATTTTACCCGGATGGGTTGTCACCGAACGCCAATTGCAAACCTGGCTCACGCCGGAAGAAGAGTCGAGCTGGATGGAGCAGGTGGCCTTGCCGAAGCGGCTGCTGCCCGAGAACGTGGCTCGTTTGGCGTTATTTTTAGCGGCCAGTGACTCAGACATGATCACGGGCCAAAGTTTTACCATCGATGGTGGCAGAACCTAGACACCGGTTATTGGCCCAGCTGCCGGCGCGCTACCAGTCGCTCTTGAAAATACGTTGGGATCCGCTCCGATTTTCGAAGTACAGCAGAGCAGAGGCAACGCACAAACCCGCCACGATCATCCAATCGATCCAATATTCGCTAGAGAACGGCAGTCGGACCACGCCGACTACCAGCAGGCAGTTCACAAACACTTGAACCGGAGCAATCGAGGACAGCGGACGCTTATTCCGCAGGTGACGAAAAATAAAAAAGGCCATGGTTAGGAATACCGCCGATCGTATGACGACGAGGCGGCCTCCCCCATTGCCGGTCAACTCACCCAAAAGCGAGC
>JAACDS010000363.1 GCA_009936895.1 Pseudomonadota bacterium | reverse complement strand
GAGTTGATCCCACAGATACGAGAGAAAGTGGCTGCTCGGGACGCCGCCCTATCCGCTTAAGTTAAGCCCGGCATGCGTGATGTTTTGACGCAGGGTTCGCCTGTCGCGGGCGAGGGTTAGTAGGCCCGTCCTTCTAATGGACCGATGATGGCCCAGTCAACGAGAGCTGCTGCGACGGCAAGGGACACGCAAACGAGCAAGATCACACCAAGCAAACGCCAAACGTGGAATTTTTCTTCTTTCTCAGGTGCGGGTGGTTGTTCTTCCGGGTGCATTGCCTTCCTTGATCTGAGTTATCGTTCTGATTTACGGGCCTTTGAGCGATTTGTTGTGGTTCAGTCGTCCAAGAGATGCGCCAAGGCCGCGATACTGTCTCTGTCTAAACCGGCATGCTCCGCAGAGTTCAATACGGAATTCCAGCTATTAGGATCAATTTCGATACCGTTGGCCATCCGTGTGGCGGCGCTCTCTTTTTCAGGGTCGCCCGGCAGTCGCACGTGATCAACCCCCTCCGCGGGGGTGCTGGCATAAATATAATCCATCATCGCGCCGACTTCTTGATCGAAGGAGGCTAGATCGCCTACCGCTTCTGGGTCAATCATGATGGACAACATGTTGTTGAGAGTCGCGCCACGCCTGGGATGTTCTGGTTGCATCGTGAATACGCCACCGAGTGCTCCCCCGAGCAGTTCACAAATCACCATCAGGCCGTAACCTTTGTGTCCGCCAAAGGGCTGCATGGCCCCGGTGGGATTGCTGCCAAAAATAACGCCGGGGTCCGTGGTTTCTAGTCCGTTTTCATCCACTAGGGACTGGCTGGGTACCGCCGTGCCTTTCATATGAGCCACTCGCACTTTGCCTGCCGCTACGGTGGTTGTTGCCATATCGAGCACGACATGCTCGCCATTCGGGCGAGGTACCGCACAGCAGTAGGGGTTGGTGATGAATCGGCGATCACGGCCGCCAAAGGCCACCACCATGGGGTCGTGACCTACGACGTTCACGTAGTGCATGGACACCAGCCCCTGATCGGCACAGTATTCGGCGAAAGCGCCAATACGTCCTAAATGGGCAGCATTGCCGAGGGCGACGCAGCCAATCCCAAAGTTTTTAGTCCGCTCAATACCAATGTCCATGGCCTCGAAGCCCACAATGCGGCCTAGCCCGGTGCCGCCATCTACGGACACGATGGCATTGTTGTCTTTGATGATTTTAGCGTGGCGATTGGGGTCAACTTGTTTGTCGACCATGCCCTTTACATAGGAAGGGATCATGCCGACGCCATGGGAGTCGTGGCCTTTGAGGTTCGCTTCGACCAGGTGATGGGCTACGGCGTCAGCGTGCGCCCGAGGAGCGCCTGCCCCTTCAAGAATGGCGCTGGCGGTTCGGGCCAAGGAAGTGTGTTCGATAAGCATGATATCCCCCTGAAAATTTGCATCCGCTTTGAAACAGGCAAGCAAGGAGCGAATCTCAAAAGGACGCGAAGAAGGTGGTGCACCCGACAGGATTCGAACCTGTAATCCCCGGTTTCGTAGACCGGTGCCTTATCCAGTTTGGCCACGGGTGCATTGGGCAGACCATTCTGCGGCCGGCATTATCTGGAAGAATGCGCCAGTTCTCAAGGTGTTTCCTCGTTTCCTTTTGAATTGGCTTTTCAGAACCCATCGCCAAGACCAAAAGAATCAGGATACTCTAGGGCATGGGAACAGAGGGTTTTGTTATGAGTAATGGGCTGGATCCGCTTGTGCTTGCAGGGCTTGAATTGATGCTTGTGGGCATGGGAACCGTTTTTGTGTTTCTGACGCTCTTGGTGTTTGTGGTGAAACTGATGAGTGGGATGGTGTCTCGCTTTGTGATGACACAAGACCCGGTCGCAGCGTCTGTCTCCCAAAACAACGCGTCTGCTGCCATACCGGCAGCCCATGTCGCTGTCATAGCTGCGGCTATTGATCAGCACAGGAATCGCTAACGTAACGTTTGCCCATGCCAGCGTGAGATGCGTCTGGCTTAGAAGTCATAGAGATTGGAGAGGACAGTGAATCAACCCGCCCTAGGGATTACCGACGTCGTGTTGCGCGACGCACATCAAAGTCTGCTGGCCACGCGCATGCGTGTAGATGACATGTTGCCCATTGCCGAGAAACTGGATCAGGTGGGGTTTTGGTCGCTGGAGTCTTGGGGCGGCGCGACGTTTGATGCGTGTATTCGCTATCTAGGTGAAGACCCGTGGGAGCGTATTCGCCTGCTCAAGCAGGCCATGCCGAATACGCCTCAGCAAATGCTGTTGCGTGGCCAGAACATTTTAGGCTACCGGCACTACGCGGACGATCTGGTCGAAAAGTTTGTGGAACGTGCGGCAGTGAATGGCGTTGATGTCTTTCGAATTTTTGATGCCATGAACGACATGCGCAATCTGCAAACGGCCATCAAAGCAACGCGGGCGAATGGCAAGCATGCTCAGGGCACGATCTCCTACACGGTAAGTCCAGTGCATACGCTGGATTTGTGGCTGGATCTGGGTAAGCAGATTGAGGATATGGGTGCCGACAGTCTGTGCATTAAAGATATGGCAGGACTGTTGAAACCCTATACCGCCTTTGAATTGGTGAGTGGTTTGAAGAACAGTCTGGATATTCCCATTCATATGCAGTGCCATGCCACGACCGGTATGTCGACGACGACCTACCTCAAAGCGGTTGAAGCTGGCATCGACAATGTCGATACAGCGATTTCTTCAATGAGCATGACTTACGGACATTCAGCAACAGAGTCTCTTGTGGCGATACTCCAAGATCAGCCGCGTGATACCGGCCTGAACATCGAGTTGCTCGAAGAAATTTCTGCCTACTTCCGTGAGGTCAGAAAAAAATACGCCCAGTTCGAGGGCAGCCTGCGAGGCGTCGATTCGCGAATTTTGGTGGCTCAGGTGCCTGGCGGCATGCTGACCAACCTTGAGGGACAGTTGAAAGAACAAAACGCTGCTGATCGATTGGATGAGGTGTTGGCGGAGATTCCACAAGTGCGTGAGGATCTGGGCATGATTCCGTTGGTAACGCCTACCTCGCAAATCGTTGGTACTCAGGCGGTGATCAATGTGCTCAGCGGCAGCCGTTACAGCACGATTACCCGGGAGTCGGCTGGGGTGCTGCGTGGCGAGTACGGTGCTACCCCGGCGTCCACGAATGCGGCCCTGCAACAGCGTGCCTTGGATGGTGACGAGCTCATTACCGATCGTCCGGCGGACCATCTTCCCCCAGAGTTGGATGCGCAAACGGCGGCTTTGCGAGACCTTGCGCAGCGCGAGGGGTTTGCTCTGGCGGGATCGACCGGCGGCGAAGATGTCGACGATGTTTTAACCTATGCTCTGTTTCCTCAAGTAGGGACAAAGTTTTTGGCAAACCGAGGCAATCCGGATGCGTTCGAGCCTGTGCCGGGTCCGACGTCGGTAACGGCGGCTGTGAAGACTCCAATGACATCCCAAGACACGGCCCACTATACGATTTCGGTGGATGGCCATGCCTATCGAGTGGTTGTGGCTGAGGGTGATGTCACTCTAGTGCCGTCGGTGGCAGTGGCGGCCCCAGAACCTTCCTCTTCAGGCTCTGTCTCAAATCCTTCTGCCGCAACACACATCACGGCGGGTCTGGCAGGCACGATCCATCAAGTGTTGGTCAATGTGGGTGATGTGGTTAGCGAGGGACAGGTGGTGTGTATTTTGGAAGCCATGAAGATGGAGACCGAGGTTCGCGCCGTCTCCGCAGGGACAGTAAGTACCATCGGCATCAGCGTTGGCGATAGCGTGACGGTCGGCCAGAGTTTGATGAGTCTAGGTTAACGGGTCGATCCCCGGCATCACGGGTCAGACGAACCCTCGAGAAGAAGCGAGATAATGGAGAGCGTTGTTGGAATTGATTGATCAACTATGGGCTGGGTCGGGTCTCGCACAGATCAGTTCTGGCCAGGCCACGATGATTATGGTCAGTCTGATCCTACTGTATCTGGCGATCGCCAAAAAATTTGAACCGCTGTTGCTGGTGACCATTGGCTTTGGTGGATTACTCAGCAACATCCCCGGCGTCGAGATCGCGACGGGCGACGGCTTGCTGCATCTGATCTACGTCGTTGGCATCGAAACCGGCGCGTTTCCCTTGCTGATCTTTATGGGTGTGGGTGCTATGACCGATTTTGGTCCGGTGCTCGCCAACCCCAAAACCTTCCTGCTCGGCGCAGCGGCTCAGTTCGGTATTTTCGCCACACTTCTTGGGGCTTTGGCATTGACAAGTATGGGCTGGATGGACTTCAGTCTGAGTCAGGCGGCGGCGATTGGTATCATCGGTGGTGCTGATGGGCCAACAGCGATCTTCGTGGCAGGAAAGCTCGCGCCAGAGCTGCTGGGAGCCATCGCCATTGCCGCCTACTCTTATATGGCGCTCGTGCCGATCATTCAGCCGCCCATTATGCGGGCGCTGACCAATGAACAGGAGCGCAGCATCGTCATGGTTCAGCTGCGTGACGTCAGTCAGCTCGAACGCATCATTTTTCCACTGT
>JAACDS010000008.1 GCA_009936895.1 Pseudomonadota bacterium | reverse complement strand
CCAGCACGATAATCGTGCCGAGGATCAGCACCATATGTTTCCACCAATCGCGGGTCATCAGTAGTGCACCTTGCGTTCGACCAGCCAGCGCTGGATCAGAGTTAGAACCATAACGAAAAGTAGGAACAACATGGTGATGGCCGAGCCGATCCCGATGAGATTTTGCTGAATACCTTTCTCGAAGATCGCGAACATCATCACATAAGCGGACTTGTTCGGCCCACCGCCTTGCGGCCAGAAGGCCTCAATGGTGTCAAAGACCTGAAAGGCGCGGATGCAAGAAATGGTGACAACAAAGACCGTGGTTGGCCCAAGGGCGGGCCATGTGACCAGTCGAAACCGCTCCCAGCCGGAGCGGGCCCCATCTATTTCAGCCGCATGGTAGAGTTCCCGGTGCACCGACGTCAGACCAGCCAGAAATAGCACCATGTTGAAACCAAACCCCTGCCAGATGCCGATCAAACAAACCACATATATCGCGTAGTCGCGATCCCCGAGCCACAACGGAAACCCCTTGGCGCAACCATTGGTGAAGAAGTGCAACGCTTCAAACCAGGTTCCGCAGGCCATCTCCAGCGCACGGTTCACCATTCCAATGGTCGGGTGCAGCATGAATTCCCATGCAATGGCCATAGCCAGTAAAGTCGCCATCACCGGCAGGAAATAGATAGTCTTGTAGATGTCCCCTATTCGGCCCAGCGAATGGACAAGCAAGGCTGCCCCAAGGCCAAGACCTACTGAAATAGGCACCACGGTTATCACATAGGTAAAGGTCGCAACAAACATCTTTTCGTAAGTCGAACGGGTGAATAAGCGCTCGTAATTCTGCACCCCGACCCAATCGAACCCTGGATTGCCCAATGAATAATTAGTGAAAGACAGAACACACGCAACGATGATCGGCACTAGCAGGATCAAAGCCATCAGCGTCAAGGCAGGAAATGCCAAACTCCAGCCTGCGCGGGCTTGCCCGTTTTTAGGTTTGGCGATGCTCGCAACGCAGGGATCCAGAACAGCCACGTCAGGCCACCTCAGGTGCGCGGATGACGGCAAGTTCGGCGCTTCGCAATCGCGCACCCTCAGTGTCGAAAATCATGGCTGCGCTCAAATTAAAAGTCAGGCCGACCTGTGCGCCCAGACCCAACTTTTGCCGCTGCGCTGGCATGGCCCGCAGCGTCACCCGCGATCCATCGCTGTCAAGCGAAACTTGGGCAAAGACCTCGTTTCCGAGGTTTTCGAAGTGCATTACCCTTCCCGTCAAACGTGGCGCGGATTGTGTTAATTTCAAGGCTTCGGGACGCAGGGCCAACCGCATCATCTTCGGGCTATCAATGGAGAAACGAGTGCTCAAGACCTGATCAAACATGGTTACCTCGGCGGCGTTACGCTCAAGTGGCAAAATATTGATCTTAGGCGAGCCTATGAATTCGGCTACGCGAATGTCGTCAGGGTCCTCATAGATTACATCAGGGGCCGCACATTGCAGGATCTCACCGCCCATCATCACCGCAATGCGGTCGGACATGGTCATGGCTTCGACCTGGTCATGAGTGACATAGATAAACGTCGCTTTCAGGCGGCGGTGCAGTTCAGCGATCTCCGCACGGGTTTGAACTCGTAGCTTAGCATCCAGATTGGACAACGGCTCATCCAGCAAGAAAGCCGCAGGATCGCGCACCAAGGCGCGGCCTAGGGCGACCCGCTGCCGCTGTCCGCCCGATAATTGCCCGGGCTTTCGATCCAGAAGGGCTGCAATTTCCAGCATCTCAGCTGCATGCCGAACCGTTTGGGCAATATTGTCTTTTTGCGTCCGCGCACTCTGCAAGATACCACTCAGGACCGGCAAGCGCTGTAAAGATGTCATTTGGCGCATCCGCAAGGGAACGGCGATATTCTCTGCCACCGTCAAATGCGGGTATAGCGCATAGGATTGAAATACCATCGACAGATTGCGATCCGCCGCTCGGAGCTGTGTCACATCTTTTCCGCCGATCGAGATGTTGCCGCTTGTCGGCGTCTCCAGCCCAGCGATGATCCTCAATAGGGTTGATTTTCCACAACCAGATGGTCCTACCAGTGAAATAAACTCACCGTCCTTCACATCTAGGGTCACCCCTTTCAATACGGACGTTGTTCCGAAGTCCTTCGTGACAGATGCAATCTGCAAGTCTGACATTTGATTCCCCCTTGGTATTTCTGATTATTAGACGGTTAGTACAACAGTTTTGTGTCGTCATATTAGTGTAACCGATGGGTGCTATGTGGGGTTAAAAGGAAAGTTTATGCGTCCAAACCACCATCAATTCGAAGCATTTGCCTTTGTTGTCCGGGAGGGGAGCTTTTCTGCAGCCGCTACACGACTCGGTGTCACCCAATCCACGATCACACAGCATATTGCGAACCTTGAAAAAGGCGTGGGAACACTTCTCCTGCTGCGCGGTCGGGATGGGGTGGAACTTACCCCCACCGGACAGGATTTTTACGATTTAGCAGACCGCATGGTTGCTCTGAGCGCCGAAGTCACAGAGCGGCTCGAGGGATCTAACGCCATGAAAGAGGGCCGCCTAAAGATCATCGGAAATGCGCCGCAACCAGCGTTAAAAATCATCGCCCGGTTTCAAAGCCGGTTTCCTGATATTTGTATCGATTTTGCGCTTTACGATTGGACCACTGCTAAATCGATGATCAGCAACCGTCTTGCGGATGTAGGCTTGATCACCGATGCCCCAAAACATGAGAATTGGGAAAAGATCCACATCGAAAGCGCGCGTTTTGTCATCTATTGCCGCTGCGATCACCCCTTCGCAAAACGCACCAAGATTTCACTGTCCGAGCTCGAACAAGAGACGGTTATTCTTCCGGAGCAAGGGTCGCTCACGCGCCACTTGCTAGACCAAGCCTGTGATCGCTACGCCATATCGCTTGCTCGTACGGCTACAATGACGACTTTCCCTTTGATGTGCGAAGCGGTGTTACAGGGAATTGGTGTCGCGTTATTCTTGCAAAACAGCAGCCTCATCAAAGATCAACTTTGCGAAATTAATATTAAGGAAATGCCTGAAGTCCGGAACACATCTCTTATCGCCACGAAAGACCGTGCGCGGTTGAAGCTAGTTTTACAATTCATAAACGCTGCCATTGAATGAGAACACGCTAACCGCCCTGCTTCGCTACGGATACCAAGAGCGACCGCTCATGTGTTGTCCAGCATGGGTAGATTTGGGCTCTCAGTTGCCATTCGCTGCACCTTGCGCGAAGGTCCGCTAAGGCCTGATTGCTAAAGCAACTCCACAGCTTCGCTTAACTGGTCAGAGTTCACATCTATGTACCTCTGTGTTGT
>JAACDS010000362.1 GCA_009936895.1 Pseudomonadota bacterium | reverse complement strand
TATTTTCTCTGCCGAAATCGCTGTTACTGCGAGCGGCACGTCTTGAACCGACGCCTTTCGCTTAGTCGCTGTTACAATTACTTCTTCGATCTCTTGGCGCTGATTCTCCGCCGCAGCGGCAGTGCTAACAGCCAATGCACTGGAGCCGCTAAGGCCAACGATGAGGCCTATTTTGAAAAAGATAGCTGGTTTCATGATCTCTCCTGCGTTTGAACGTACTCTGAACGTACAAGGACACAATGGATCACCTAGCGCACGGGTCGACGTGAATTCCAAACGTGTCTGTCGCGCAGAGCATGAGCATTGTCCGCCAGATTTCAGTTTCGAAACGATAAGGCGTAGCGTGTAGAGGATGAGCGGTAGCGTTTAGTGGTAGTGCGGGGAGGCCGTGGCGCGGACGAGACGGCTGCGGATCGGGCGATGATACGGTAGTCAGCGTTTGCTCAGACGCTTTTGGGAGTTGGCTTGTGAAAGGTAGTTCAATTTTGTACGGGCTTACCGCGGCCGAGCTGCGGTCATATACAGAACACGGGTTCGTGGTTCGCCAAAATGTGTTTGACGGTCACGAGTGCGACGTTTTCCGCTCTGCTGCTCAACGAGTGGAGCTTAAACTGCTCTCGGACACTGACGGCACGGGACTCAGCAGTCGATATCCAGACTATTGCCTTGATGGAAACCGTTTTGTTGATGTCCAGCATGTCACCGTGCAGTTTGAGCATGGTGACGATGCCCGGCAGTTGCGAGTGGTCGAACCGGTCAACGATGTGGAGCCGGTGTTCGATCAATTAATTGATGACGCCCGCCTGTGCGAGCCAATGAAACAATTGGTGCCCAGTGATCGGCTTGGGCTGTGGACAGCCAAGCTGAATTTCAAGCATTCGCGGGTGGGCTCTGGGTTCGGCTGGCATCAAGACGCGCCGTATTGGATTCACGACAGTGCGCATGTGGACAAGCTGCCGAATGTCATGGTGATGTTTGATGATGCGACCTGCAGCAATGGGTGCTTTCGGGTGATTGATGGCAGCCATAAGGCTGGCTGTCTGCCGGGTTGTGATGACGGTCGCCAGTTAGCAGGTTTCTACACCCATCCGGATGCGTTTGACGAGGACGCTCAAGTGCTGATCGAATGTCCCGCGGGTTCGGTGGTGTTCTTTGACCCGCATATTGTGCATGGGTCGGGTGTCAATGCGAGCGGCTTACCGCGGCGGGCGATGATTATCACGTATCAGCCGAGTGGCTTCGCGACACTGAAAAGCGGCGCGATCCGAAACGTTGGCGAATAGTCTAGAGCCAGACTTTTAGCACGCCGATCACGATGCCGCCCACAGCAAGGGTGGTGCTGAAAGACCACACCATAAAACGGTCCATGCGGCGGGTCAGGGCGTCAAAACGCCGGTCGACTTGATCAAAGCGTTTATCGATTTGTTCAAATCGTCTGTCGATCTGAACTTGCATCGCCTCAAATCGCTTGTCGATTTGCTCGAAGCGTTTTTCGACCTGCTCAAAGCGTCTATTGGTTTGATCCAACAACAGCTCAAAGCGCCTGTTCATTTCCAAGAAACCTTGCCTTGTTAGTTCAATTTGGTGGGCAAGGCTCTCTTCAATTCTGACGATTCGCTCAAGGAGTTGGCTTTCGGTTGTGTCGGGTAATGCCATAGCGACCTCTGCCAGTCGTGACGGGCGAACGATTCTCAATAAGCGACGATGGAGATGCTACCGTCTTAACGCTCACAATTATGTGCGATATCTCGCAAATTCGCGTTGGCGTTAAAACTAACGAACCCATTCGCCGTTCACCATGACCGCTTCAATGCCTCGGGTGTGCCGAATATCTGCGAGCGGATTGTTGTGTAGCAGCACCAGATCAGCGCGCATGCCCGGGCTGATTTGTCCGATTTCGTTCTCGATACGAAAAAAAGTGGCTGGTGTTACGGTTGCAGCGAAAAGCGCTTGTTGGGCGGTCATGCCGCCTTTGACCAGCAGCTCCAGTTCCGTATGCAGACTGTAGCCCGGTATGCCAAGACCAATGGGGGTGTCGGTTCCCGCACCGATGGGCACTCCCCGGGCCTGTAGTCGTTCGATCAAAAACAAGCTCCAGCGAGCAAAGGTGGGGTCCACCGGCTGGATCTGGGTTAATCCCGCAATCCTTGCTCGCCAAGCATCTTGGGTGACTTGAGGTAGTGCAGAGACAGCAGCTGGCCAGTCGTCGCGCTCAAAGGGTTTTAAATGCGTCATTGTGTTCAGCCGCAGGGTCGGCACTTGAATCGTGTCGATCAGCGGATCGAGTACCTGATTGCAGCGTTTTTCGTCGTAGGCGGCGATGGCGGGTAATCGTTGGTCGCTGTGCAAACCGGCGCGCAGAGTGTGCCCTAGGCCCTCGGTGAAACCATCGATGCGCTGCTGTCTTTCATCGAGTAGTTCTTGCCAGTTGGAGGCGCATGCCAGCTCGATGTTGCGCAAATGTTCCATAGATCCAGCCTTGGGGCCCGCAGTATCCGCGGTCATCATTAGTGGCACATGAGAGGCGATGGGCATATCCCGCTCTACCGCCGCATCGGCCAAGGCGGCATAGGTCTCAGGCTGAATGAGTTCGTAAATTTTGATGAAATCTGCGCCTGCATCCTGCAGCGCGCCAACAGTGGCGTTGGCGTCGCCGGGCTCGGGTACGCCGGTGCCCAGTGCCGGTCGCGATGGATCTGTGCCGTCGTAGACGACGAATTTACCGTCCAGTAGCGGGCCTGAAATGTAAATGTTGGGTTTGGGCAGTGGTAAGGTGCGCCGCAGTTCGGCCAGTTGCTCAATGTCGCCGCCAGTATCCCGCACGCTGGTAACACCGTAGTCCAAAAACAGGTCCGCCATCTGGTCTGTCAGATTGGCGTCGTAAACAAAGTGCACGTGCATGTCCCAAAGCCCGGGAATCAGGAAGCGTTCCTGCCCATCAAATCGCTCTGCATCTGAGCTCAATGCCACCGTCTGTGACTCGTCCGCGACGACCGTGATCACACCGTCTTCGATCAATACCTGACGCTTTTCTAGCAAGCCATTGACCGGATCGACGACATTGACATTCTCGATCAAGAGCTGCGTTGGCGGAGCATCGCTGCTGCAGCTGAAGATACCCCCGCTGACCAGCACCCAAAGCAACAGTCCGGCCATCTGCCAACGTGGTGAGCGGGATGGGTCGTGCTGCAAGGGAACTGGGTCGAAGGTACGGTGTGCTTGCATCTGTTGTCTCAAGGGGCGACGTGTTTATCGACATTAATGGGGTGTCGGTTAACGGTCAAACGACCGTTTTGCGCGCTCGGTGAATTGACTTGGGTTCTTGAGGTTGGGGTATAGTCCTTGGCCGAGGGAAAAAGGAATAATCGGAGAGGATCGGATGAGCGTTAAGCATTACGACTGGACCGCGTATCACGCGGGCGTGCGTGGAAACAAAGTCGCCATTGTTGATTTGGATACTCAAGAAGAGGTGACCTATGGCACGTTAGATGACCGAGCGAATCGATTGGGCGAATGGATGCAATCCAGCGGGTTGGTTAAGGGCGACCGGGTGGCTGTGCTGACCCCCAATTGTCCTGAGGTTTTCGAGGTGGAATTTGCCTGTGCAAAAGTCGGCGCCATTTGTATTCCCTTGAACTGGCGTCTCACCGTGCCTGAGCTGCAGTACATACTGGGCGACTCGACACCCAGCCTGCTGATTTACGATGCCTCGTTCGCGGAGGCGGCAAAACAGCTTATCGACCTTTGCCAGTTACCCAATCACCTGGAGGTAGATGCCGAAAACGCGGGTTCTAGCTATCGTCAGGCGCTCCAGTCGGTGACAGGAAACTATCAGCCGATAGCGTGTACCCATGATGATGTCGCGATGATCATGTACACGTCGGGTACGACAGGTAACCCAAAGGGGGCCATGATTACCTTTGGCATGAATTTTTATAACGCCGTGAACCTCGGCATTCCGTCGAACATCAACGCCGACACCGTTCAGTTGGTGGTGCTGCCACTGTTCCATACCGGCGGCATGAATTGCTATGCCAATCCCATACTGCATGCCGGGGGGCGCATTTTACTGATGCGTGATTTTGATCCGGGCAGAGCACTTGGGGTGCTGGGCGATCCCGCCTTGGGTGTGACGCATTTCTTCGGCGTGCCCGCGCCGTATCAGTTCATGATGCAGCATGCTGATTTCCCCACGACAGACCTTAGTCGAATTGTTACCGCCGGCGTGGGCGGGGCGCCCTGCGCAGAGGCCATACTGCTGGGTTGGATTGACCGCGGTGTGCCCCTGATACAAGGGTGGGGCATGACAGAAACCAGTCCCGGAGGTACGCTTTTGGACGCCGCTGACGTGATGCGTAAAATTGGTTCGGCGGGCAAACCGCTCTTGCATACTGAGGTTAAAATCATTGGTGACGACGGTGCAACTCTGCCCTGGGGTGAAGTTGGCGAGCTACTGATTCGGGGCCCCAACATCACGCCCGGTTACTGGAACAAACCCGAAGCGACGACGGATTCATTTGCCGATGGCTGGCTGAAAACCGGAGACGCCGCACGTTTCGACGACGAAGGTTTTATTTATATTGTCGATCGTTGGAAAGATATGTATATCTCTGGCGGTGAGAACGTCTATCCGGCCGAGGTCGAAAACGTTCTGTACCAACTGGAGCAAGTGGCGGAAGCCGCCATTATTGGCGTTCCCGACGATCGTTGGGGTGAGGCGGGTAAGGCGGTTCTTGTGCTGAAGCCCGGACAGGCGTTGGATGCACACGCCGTTATTGCGCATTGCTTGACTAATTTGGCCAAGTTCAAGGTGCCAGCAAGCGTTGAATTTAGTGATGCTCTGCCACGCAATGCCACGGGCAAGGTACTAAAGCGAACCCTGCGTGAGCAGTATGTTGATGAAAATGCACCGGCGATTAGCTAGCACCGTATTCAGGTCGCAAGCGAGGCTGCGCAGCACACCCATTCATGGAAAACGTCAGAGGAACAAGACATGAACGAGACCTACGAAGAAACCACCCAAGCTGATATGCAGGGGGTTTTAGACCGCCAGCGTAAGGCCTATCTTGCCGAGGGCGTCGTCAGTGCCGCGACGCGTGTTGACCGCCTGGAGAGAGCGATACAGGCAGTAAAAAAACACCAAAAAACCTTTGTTGAGGCAATGAACGAAGATTTTGGCCATCGCAGCGAACACCAATCGATGTTTACCGACATCGCATCCTCTATTGGGCCACTGCGACATGCCCAGCAACACCTCAAACACTGGGTGAAGAAAGACAAGCGTAAAGTCACACCCGGTATTTTGGCGTTGTTGGGAGCCAAGTCTTGGGTGGAATACCAGCCGTTGGGCGTTGTTGGTGTGATCAGTCCGTGGAACTTCCCGGTCAATCTGACCTTTACACCTCTGGCGGGCATTTTATCTGCTGGCAATCGGTGCATGATCAAACCCAGCGAGTATACGCCCGCAACCTCTGCCGCAATGGCCATCGCCTTTGCTGAAGCCTTTGACGAAGAGGAAATTACCGTGGTGACCGGCGGGCCGCAAACGGGTTCCGACTTCTCGGGTTTGGCCTTTGATCATCTGTTGTTCACGGGCGCAACCTCTGTGGCCAAACATGTGATGAGAGCGGCATCGGCAAATCTGGTGCCGGTGACCTTGGAACTGGGCGGCAAATCACCGGTGATTATTTCGTCTAAGGCGGAAATGGATTCCACGGCGGATGCGCTGATGGCAGGCAAGATGCTCAATGCCGGACAAATTTGTCTGGCTCCTGACTATGTGTTTGTGCCTCGGGAGCGCATGGGCGAATTTGTCGATTCCACCAAACGGGCGGTGGCGAAAATGTTCCCGACTCTGCTGGACAATCCCGACTACACGTCGGTGGTTAATGCCAAACACTTTGAACGCATCAGCGGTTATGTCGATGAAGCGAAAGAGCGGGGCGTGGAAGTGGTTGAGATCAATCCAGCCAATGAAGACTTTCGTCAACAGTCGGCGCACAAGATACCGCCGACGTTGTTGATTGATCCGCCGGAAGACTCGGCGGTAATGCAAGAAGAAATCTTCGGACCGGTGATGCCAATCAAACCCTACGATACGATTGATGAAACCGTCGATTACGTGAACGCTCACGATCGCCCCTTGGGCCTGTATTACTTCGGCAGCGACAAACAGGAAACCGAGCAGGTGTTAAATCACACGACGTCAGGTGGTGTGACGGTCAATGACGTCATCATGCATATCGCCCAAGAAAATCTGCCCTTCGGCGGTGTGGGTCCTTCTGGCATGGGTTCGTATCATGGCGAAGACGGCTTCCGCACCTTCAGTCACGCCAAGGCGGTATTTAAGCAGGCCACGTTTAACCCTGCGGAAAAATTGGGTCTACGCCCGCCATACGGTGAAAAGCTGATGGGTGTCTTGAAATCCCAAATGAAGTAGCGGCGAGCCGATCAGGCGTCAAAGGGAGTTGTCAGGCAGTGCTTGGCAACCCCTTTCGCTACGCGGACTAGGCGGGATTTTGTGGCATGGCCGGCACACCCTCGGGAATGTCGACCCAGTTTTGCTTAGTATCACACCACACATGAAACTGCGGCTGGAAGGTGCTGTTGTCGTCTAGGGTGCCGGTTTTTAGGTACACCATATCTGGTGAGCTTTGCACCGCGGAATAAATGGGCGATCCGCAGTCACCGCAAAAAAAACGTTTCACGGTGTTGCCGCTGTCGGTATCCGGGTCGATGTAGAGTTTGGGCTCGCCAGAAATATGCAGTTCGTTGAGCGGCACGCCGGCCAGGGTCGAAAAGGCGCTGCCGGCTTGGCGCTGGCAATTCTTGCAGTGACAAACGCCGGTCATGGCGGGTGGGTTGTCGATACTGTAGCTGATGGTGCCGCAAAGGCATTGTCCGGTCACTGACATAGGTCTCTCCCCTAATCATTGGTTGCTTCGATACGTGAACCTAAGGTCCTTCAACAATCCGTCAGGATTGATGGCGTAGGCTTTCACGCAGAATATGCCACGAGGGCGTGCAGTCAACGGTTTTTGTCTGGCCCGGATCGGTTAGCATCACGCCATGGATGTTACCGTCACTCACTCTGATTGCCTGTACCGGATTCGCCGTGCTGAGCGTTGAACGCGTCTGCCTTGACGGCAATGAGGCTGCAGCCTTTGATCATGCTTTTACGCCCGGGGAGATGACCGTCGTTCTGGGTGGAAACCTGTCGGGAAAAACCAATTTGTGCCGGCTGCTAGCGGGTTTGCCAACTCAGGCATGCGGTGAGGTCAGCTACAACGCACAGCCTCTGACCCACCTGCCGCCCCAGCGACGCAGCGTGGCGGTGGTGTTTCAGGCGTTCGTCAATTATCCGAATTGGACCGTTGCACAAAATATTGCCTCGCCCATGATTGCCCAAGGTCTTGCCCGCGATGAGCAGGAGCAAAAGACACGCACTCTGGCGCAAACCCTGGGAATTGGTGACTTTCTGGATCGAAATCCTGACGAGTTGTCTGGCGGGCAACAGCAGCGATTGGCCATTGCCCGGGCCTTGGCCCAACAAGCCGATGTGCTGGTGCTGGACGAGCCGCTGGTTAATCTCGACTATAAATTGCGAGAGGCATTGATCGTAGAGCTCAAGGCGCTCCTGTCCAAGACTCAGGCGACAGTGATCTATACCAGCAGCGATCCGCGCGATGCCTTTGCACTTGGCGACCAGGTTCTGCTGTTGGAACAGAATCGAAAGCTGCAGGCGGGCACACCGTTACAGGTCTATCAGCACCCGGCCAACCTCGCGGCGGCGCATTTGATGAGCGACCCCGGAGTGAACCGTTTGCCATTGATCAAACAGGATGATGGCGCTACCTGTCGCGCCGTAAGACCCGAGCATATCCGTTTGGGTTCCGAGCCCCCGCCGTCGGCAGATACTGAGCTGAACATCGATATGCGGGTGGACAGCGTCGAGCGCAGTGGTGACGAGACCTTTTTGCACGGTACAGTATTTGACCCTCAATACCCCGGCGCCACAGAGCATTGGGTGGTGCGACGCCCTGGTATGCACTCGGTTGATGTGGGCCAAGTTCTGGCGCTGTACGTGCGTCACGACGACATTTTAACGCTGGTGGAGGACTGATATGGCGCGTATCCGGCTGGAAGACGTTGGCTTCACGTACCCCGGTGCCGACGCCGCGACATTGGCCCCTCTGGCAATGGACATTTCCCACGGCGAGGCATTTTCGTTGCTGGGAGCTTCTGGTGCAGGCAAAACGACGCTGTTGAATTTGCTGTCGGGTATTTTGCAGCCCACCCAAGGTCGCATCTATTTCGATGATGTCGATGTGACCGGTTTGCCCGGGCGCGAGCGGCATTTGGCGCAGGTGTTTCAGTTTCCGGTGTTGTACCAGTCCATGACCGTTGGTGAAAATTTAGCCTTTCCGCTGACGACCCGCGGTTCCAACAGGCGTCGCGCAGATATCGACGCTCGAGTGAAGGCAGTCGCGGAAGAGCTCAATATTGAGGGCATTCTGAATCGTCCTGCGAACGGAATTTCGCTGTTTGAAAAACAGCTGGTCGCCATTGGTCGTGCCTTAGTCCGCGCGGACGTTTCGATGGTGCTGTTGGACGAGCCGTTGACTGCGGTGGAACCCAGCGTGAAGTGGCGTCTGCGGCAGACCCTGAAGCAGGCGCAGAAAGACTTGGGTGTGACCATGGTCTATGTCACCCACGACCAGACAGAGGCTCTGACGTTTGCCGAGCGAGTCGCCGTATTGGCTGATGGCGACATTCTGCAGACCGGCAGTCCAGAAGATGTCTACCGGAATCCGGCACATGAGTTTGTGGGGCATTTTTTGGGCAGTCCCGGTATGAATTTCCTGCCCGTTGCCGAACTGCCGGAGACCTTGCAGCAGAACGTGAGGCGCCAAGGAGATCCAGAACGGCTGGGATTCCGTCCAGAGAGCGCCAAGCTAACCGCGGCGGGCACGTTTGATTTGACTGGCGTGGTGAGGAGTCGGCGCGTATTGGGTACTCAGCAAGGCGACGTGATTTCCATGTATGGATTGCAGTGCGGGGCCCACTCTGTGTTCGTTCGCTCATCGGCAGCGCAGGCCGTTGGTGATTCGGTCAGCATTGATTTGAGACATTGGGTGGGTTTTCGCGATGGGATACGAGTAGGACGGCATGGCGCAGAATAAGGTCAAAGACAATCGAGCGTGGATCGGTGTGTTGCCCGTGCTTCTCATCGTCGCTTTTAGCGGCGTGATACCCCTGATGACGGTGGTGAACTATTCCGTGCAGGACATTCTGGATTTCAACACGCGGTTCTTTGTCGGACTGGAGTGGTATCGCGAAACCTTGGCGGACCCTCGGTTTGTGGATGCCTTTCTGCGACAGATCGGTTTCAGCGCCGCGGTACTGCTTGTCGAAATCCCCCTAGGTATCGTTATTGCTCGGGGTATGCCCACTGACGGATTACGCGCGTCGTTGTTGCTGGTGCTACTTGCAACACCGCTGCTGATTCCTTGGAATGTGGTGGGCACCATTTGGCAAATTTACGCCCGCCCGGATATCGGATTGTTAGGCGTAGCCCTTAACGAGCTGGGTATTGCCTTTAATTATACATCGGAACCCTTGCACGCCTGGCTGACGCTACTCGCGATGGATATTTGGCACTGGACTTCGCTGGTGGCTCTGTTGGCTTTTGCTGGTCTGACGTCAGTTCCTGCTGCCTGTTATCAAGCCGCGGAATTGGATGGCGCCAGCAAGTGGCAGGTGTTTCGATTTGTCGAGCTGCCGCGGCTGAAGGGGGTGCTGGTGATTGCCGTACTGCTGCGCTTAATGGACAGCTTTATGATTTATACCGAGCCCTTCGTGCTCACCGGCGGCGGCCCTGGCAATACCACCACATTCCTTAGTCAATACTTGGCAACCATGGCGGTAGGGCAGTTTGATCTGGGTCCCGCGGCGGCATTTTCCGTCATCTATTTTCTGTTCATCTTGCTTTTCAGCTGGTTGTTCTACACGAGCGTGATGCGTAACGAGGACGAGTCGTGAACCGCCGCAGCCGAATCAGTCGGTGGGTGTTGCTGGGTTACTGTGTCTATCTGATACTGCCGTTGTACTGGCTGTTGACCATGGCGCTGCGCAGCAACGCT
>JAACDS010000056.1 GCA_009936895.1 Pseudomonadota bacterium | reverse complement strand
GGGCAACTGGGGTGGTAAATCTCTAACGGCGATAGCAGTCGCCGCGCACGAAGTCGGTCATGCGGTTCAGCATCATCAAAACGACGCCCGGTTGGCTGCACGCACTAAGTTGATACCGATCGTCACTGTCTTGGGCCAACTCAGCGTTGGTGTGCTGACGGTGGTGCCGATCATCGGGCTGCTCACGCGGCATCCCGCACCGACGCTATTGATTGCAGGGATTGGTTTGTCGGGACTGTTGTTTCGCATGCTGCTCCACCTAGTAACACTGCCGACGGAGTGGGACGCCAGTTTTGGCAAGGCGCTTCCGGTTCTAAAAGAAGGCAAATACATATCGCCAGAGCAGGAGAAAATTGTTCGTAGAATTCTAGGTGCCGCTGCGCTGACCTATTTTGCAGCCGCCCTGGCAGACGCGTTCAACTTATTTCGCTGGGCTTCACTGCTCATTCGCCGCTAGGTCATGGCTGTATTCATCCCTTTTTTGTTGCCTTCCGTCACTTTTTTTCTTGATTTTTATTTTCTGATGGTATGAAAGCGGGTTATTCGAGATGAAACCGGTAGACGAACCGATGCGCGTAGTTGGATGGAATGTGAATGGCCTGCGAGCCTGTATTAAAAAGGGGTTTGTTTCATTTTTGGAATCGAGTGGTGCAGATATCGTGGCGCTGCAGGAAGTCCGAGCGTTTCCTGAACAATTGCCGCCAGAGATAACCAATGCCCCAGATTGGCATGCAAGCTTCTTCCCAGCGAAGCGGCCGGGCTATAGCGGTGTCGCCATTCTCAGTCGTTCTGCCCCCAGTAAGGTGGAAACCAGCCTAGGCGATGCCCGTTTCGACGACGAGGGCCGCTTTATCGTCGCGCATTTTGGCCGCCTATCTGTTGCGAGTGTGTACTTTCCCAAGGGCAATGGTAAGGAGCGAGATAACTCTCGGGTCGAATACAAACTGGATTTTTATCGTGCGGCCTTTGACCGGTTAAACCAACTGCGTCGACGAGGGCGTGTCTATGTGTTGGGTGATTTCAACACGGCTCATCACGAAATCGATTTGGCTCGGCCCAAGGGCAATCATAAAGCCAGTGGTTTTTTGCCTGTCGAACGGGAGATGTTGACTCAACTGCAAGAACAAGGCTGGGTTGATACCTTCCGCGCAGCGCACCCAAATCAACCCGATCACTACACGTGGTGGCGTCAGTTTGGTGGTGCTCGGGAAAACAACGTGGGTTGGCGAATTGACGCGGTATATGCCTCGCCATCCGCCGCACACCGAGTGACCAATGCCTTTATCTGGCCAGAGGTTTTGGGCTCCGATCACTGTCCAGTGGGTGTCGATTTGAAGTAGTCTGGACGCTCAGAAATTTTCGGGGCACCCCATGGCTCAACCATTTCCTAATCATCCAAATCTACGCGGTGGCTTTGCACCATTGCAAATGGAATGTGACGTCAATGACTTAGTCGTTGAAGGAGAAATTCCTAGAGAGCTCAACGGCAGTTTCTACCGAAATGGCCCCAACCCCCAATACGCGCCTCGCGGACACTACCATTGGTTTGGGGGCGACGGCATGATCCACGCCTTTCATTTGGAAGATGGTCGGGTGTCCTATCGAAACCGATGGGTACGGACGGTTAAGTGGCAAAAAGAGCGAGAGGCCGGTCGGTCCTTGTTCAGTGCGTTTAACCCCATGGACAATGATGAAAGCGTTGCCGGGCTGGAAACCGATGGCGTCGCCAATACGAATGTCATTTGGCACGGCGGCAAGTTGCTCGCCCTAGAAGAAGGCCACGCACCTTTTGAGCTGGATCCCCACACCCTTGAATCGCGGGGGCCACATATCTATGGAGGCGTACTCTCAGGGCCCATGACCGCACATCCAAAAATTGATCCAGAGAATGGCGAGATGCTGTTTTTCGGTTACAACGCGGGCGGAACGATCTCTGAGCAAATGACGTTCAGTGTGGTCGACAAGAGCGGCCAGCTGCTGCGAACAGAATCTTTCGACGCGCCCTATGCGGCCATGGTGCACGACTTCGTGGTGACGCGAGATCATGTGATTTTCCCGATTATGCCCTTAACAGGCAGTTTGGAGCGGGCCTTTAAAGGTGGGCCGGTTTACGCATGGGAGCCGGAAAAAGGCTCTCATATTGGTGTAATGCCACGAAACGGGTCGGTTAAGGACCTGCAGTGGTTTCGTGGTGAGGCCAGCTATGTTTTCCACCCGATGAACGCTTACAGCACGGCAGACGGTAAGATCGTGTGCGATGTGTGTGAGTATCCAGAAGCGCCCCTCTTTCCTGGCGTTGACGGCACCCCGGGTGATCCGAAGAAAGCGCTGGCTAAGTTGGTTCGCTGGACCTTTGATCTGCAGGCTGAAACCGATCGCTATCAGGTCGAGCAGCTGGACGATTTGGTCTGCGAGTTCCCACGTCTGGACGAACGTCATGCGGGCCTACCCTATCGTTACGGGTACATTGCTGGTGATACACAACCGCCCAACAAGGTGGGGGGGTTTAACGTCATCGCATCGGTTGATCATCACACGGGCAATTTAGATCGTTACGATGTGGGCGCCGGTTGCGCTACTAGCGAACCCATATTTGTTCCCCGCTCGGCAGGCGCTGCAGAGGGCGATGGGTTTTTGCTCGCCTATGTCTATGACGCCAATCGTGGCGCCAGCCACTTGATTGTGCTGGATGCACAAAACGTCAGCGATGGCCCGCTGGCTAAGGCATTGTTGGATCACAGAGTGCCGTATGGCTTCCACGGTAACTGGCGAGACGCAGGCTAGCTCTCGAAAAGACTCGGGCTCGAAATTCGAGCGCTTTTGATCAAGGCGAATACCTGAGCGCCGGCCTCCAGCGACAGGGCATCGCAGGCCGCAGCGGTAATGTGGGCACTGAGTGCTTGGGGTTCGGTTGGCTCGTCGATGAGCAACTCAACGGCAACAAGACCTGGGGCCTCATCCTGCATGGACGTTATGCTCTGTATGGTGGCGACGAGTGTGTTGCGAATGCTGAGATCGGTGGGCGGCCGCAAGGCGATTGCCACGTCCTTGGCCGCCAGAAACAGCCTAATTTGGCTCGCCTCAGGCATGGTCGGCCCGATAACCTGCAGCGGTTGTTTGCCGACCTGCAGGTGGATCATGGAATAGTCTGGATCAAAACGAGCAACTGAAGCGTTAATCAGGCTGCCTGCTTCCGTCAGGTTTCGATCCGCCTCAAGTGGCTCCCGCCACAGTCTCGGAAGGACTTCGGCTGTTGGGCCTTGGTCGACGAGCTCGCCCTGTTGCATCACGATCATGTGGTCGCAGAACTGGGCGATTTCGTCGTTAATGTGGCTGACGTAGAGCGTGGGGATTTGCAGCTCTCGGGTGATTTCGGCGAGGTAGGGGAAAATTTCCGCCTTTCGTTGGTTGTCCAATCCAGTCAGCGGCTCATCCAGCAGAAGTAATTGCGGCTGACCCAGTACGGCTCTTGCGATGTTGACTCGACGGGATTCGCCGCCAGACAAGGTCGTGGGCCGTCGTCTGAGCAGCGTCTGTAAATCAAAGTGTTCTGCAACATCAGGCAGGGTGAGTTTGACCTCGACACCGTTCGCCTGAGCGCGCTCCAGCCCGTAGCGCAGGTTTTGCTCGACGGTCAAATGAGGGAATAAGCGGTCGTCCTGAAAAACGAAACCAATGCGACGCCGATGGCTTGGCACGGTTACGCCCTCGTCTTGCCATACCTCGTCATTGAATGTCAGCAGACCCCGGCTTGGCGTAAGGCCCGCTATGGCCCTCAGTAGCGTGGTTTTGCCGCAGCCACTTGGGCCAAACAAGGCGGTGACCGCATTCGGAATGCGGGTTTTTACCTGCAGAGATAGATCGCCTTGATCTGAATGAATATCAATGTAAAGCACTAGCTCGATCCCCTCGCTCCAAGGCTCAAAGCAAATTGGCGATTGAAGTAGTAGACGCAGAGCAGAGTAGAAAACGAAAAGACCAGTAGTCCCGCTGAGAGCAGGTGCGCTTGTGCGTAGTCGAGGGTTTCAACGCTTTCGTAAATCGCGATGGAAATGACCCGCGTCTCGCCCGCTAGATTACCGCCCACCATCAGCACGATGCCGAATTCGCCCACCGTATGCGCAAAGGTCAGCACGGCTGCGGTGAGGTAACCGTTGCGTGCCATGGGTAGCACTGTGGTACGCCAAGCATCCCAGGGGCTGGCCCCCAGCGTGGCCGCAGCCTCCATGGGTCTTGTGCCAATCTGCCCAAAGGCGGCAGTTAGTGGTTGAACCATGAAGGGCAGTGAATAAATCAGCGAGGCGATGACGAGGCCGTTAAATGAAAACGACAGCGCGGTGCCAGTAAGATCCACCCAAAAGCTGCCAAAGACGTTGTCGGGGCTGAAGAGAAGGAGCAGATAGAATCCCAGCACCGTTGGCGGCATGACAAGCGGTAGGGCGGTAAGGGCCTCCACCGCAGGTTTCAGGCGATGTTGGCTATGGGCTAACCACCAAGCCAGTGGTGTCGCGAATAGCAGCAGTGCGACGGTGGTGATGCCGGCGAGTTTTGCGGTTAACCAAATGGCGCTGAGTTCGTTCAATTCAGATGGGTCTTGGTGGGTGAAAGCAGCGACCCGGAGGTCGCCGCTCTTTGTGGCGCGCGGTGAGGGCTATGCCGCCGGCTTGCGAAACAACAGGGTCATACGATTCGATTCGCCAATGTCTTGCATAGCTGCTGCCGCTTCCGGGTCGTCCTGACTGCCCATGAGCGATGGCGGCAAACGCCAAACGACGTCACCGTCTTCAGGCCGATCCTTTGGGTTGGCATTGATGTCGGAGTTGCCCTCTAGGACAAAGCCGGCCTGCTCCATTTGATCGACGACGAAGCTCTGCTTTAGATAGCCTCGATTCCCCTGAGCCCAAGCATCAGGGGCTTCTTCGCGCATCTGGTGCTGAACAACTCCGACGACGCCGCCAGGTTTCAGGATTGCGTATGCGTCAGCCAACGCGCTGGTGAGATAGCCGCCTTGATCTTCGAATCTCGCCAGATTGTGAAGCGCCCGAATGAACAGCACAGCGTCAGCACTGCCCGCGGTACCTTCGGGCATGGAGCCAAAGAAGAACGCGGAGATGGGGGTGTTGTTGCCTTCAATCCAAGTCGAGGCGTTAGCGGGCCAATCGGTATTCCACGTTTCCAGCTCCTTGAGTCGCTCTTCGCTGTAAAAACCAAAGAGACGCCGCATGTCGACGGTATAGCTTGCGCCGATCAGCGCACCGTCATCACCCAAGTAGGGAAGCAGCAGCTTGCTGTACCAACCGCCTCCTGGCAGAGCCTCGACCACGGTCATACCGGGTTCGATGCCAAAAAAAGCCAGTGTCTCTGCAGGGTGCCGGTGGACGTAACGTGCCTGCACCTCTTCTGGCTGAGACGTAAGAATGTCGCTGAGCGGAGTGGATTCCGGCGTGTTAACTTCAACCGCTGCCTTGGGCGCGGTTGTCTGATCCATGGGAGTCGAGTCCGCGCATGCAGTAAAAGCGAAGGCGGCTAACAACAGTATCAATGTGCGCATGAGAGTATCTCCTCGTTGAGTGGGACACCGGATGTTAGGCACAAGTGTTGAATAAGAACAGGCCTTATTGCGAAGCTGTCGATAGGTTCAGGTTATGCGACTTGATCCAGTGCCTGGGCGACGATGGGAGCGATGGAGCGAACATCATCGGCAGAAGCCGTGAAGGGCGGCCCAAACTGCAGGGTATCGCCGCCCCAACGGACGTAAAGACCGAGTTCCCAGCATTTGATGCCCAGCTCAAAGGGCCGCACAACGGCGTCGCCATCCCGCGGTGCGATTTGCAGCGCTCCGGCAAGTCCGAAGTTACGGATGTCGGTGATGTACGGATGGCCTTTCAGGCTGTGAAGCGTTTCTTCCAAAACGGGTATCAGCGTGTTGGCGCGATCTACCATATGGTCTTCTTGAAACACGTCCAGAGCCGCCAAGGCGGCCGCACAGGCAACGGGATGCGCGCTGTAGGTATAGCCGTGAGGCAGCTCGATCATGTGCTCTGGCTGGTCCACATTCATGAGACAGTCGTAAATCTGGCTTGATGCCAAGACAGCGCCCATGGGTATGGCGCCGTTCGTGAGGCCTTTTGCAATGTTCATGATGTCTGGTTGAACACCGAAGGCATCTGCGCCGAACGGCGCGCCAACGCGACCGAAACCGGTAATTACCTCATCGAAGATCAACAAAATATCGTTCTCGTCGCACAGGTCGCGCAGCCGCTGCAGATAGCCCTTGGGCGGCACGATCACCCCGGCGGATCCTGACATGGGTTCAACAATTACCGCAGCAATGTTTGAAGCGTCGTGCAGCATGATCAGCTGCTTTAAGTGGTCGGCGAGCTCGACGCCTGTATCGGCTTGGCCCTTGGTAAACGCCAGCTCAGGTTGCAGGGTATGGGGAAGGTGGTCGGCATCGCCCAATTGCCCGAACAGTTTTCGATT
>JAACDS010000361.1 GCA_009936895.1 Pseudomonadota bacterium | reverse complement strand
GATGAACATGGGATTGAAGTGTTGTCGTTGCGCAGTATTGCTCGAGATCTCGGGGTATCTCATAGCGCCCCGAATCGACACTTCAAGAGCAAGGCGTCCCTGCTGTCTGCGTTGGCGCTTGATGGCTGGCTTAAAGTCCGCGATGCGACGCTTGCTGCTGCAGAAGAAACCGGCAGTGCCAATCCGCACATTCGACTGAATGCGATGGGGCGCGGGTACTTGCGTTGGGCGCTGACTAATCGTGCGCTGTTCCGAGCAATCAATCATCCGGATGTGAAGCGTCAGGCCAGCGACGAGCTCAACGACGCCGTGGATAATTTTTCGGATATCGTTCGGTCAGCGATCGAAGCAACACGACGGGCCGGCAGGCATGCAGATACATCACTAGAGGCACTTACGATTTTCACCAATGCCGTGCCCATTGGTGCAGCGATTGTGCTGTCAGATTCATTGCTCGCTAGACTCATGCCTACCGAAATGGAGGAAGAAGCGCTAATCGCCCAAGTCGTGGATCTGGTCGTTCCGTTGTCGGAAATTGATCTCGAGGAGACGACGGGTTAATCCAACAGCAGTCCTGCATCTTCGTAGTTTACCAGGCCTAAGCGCGCTGCCTTGGGCGGGGTAAACGAGCGAAACCCCAACATGCGCTGAGCATGTTCGGGCAGGCATCTGGCGGTATCTATCGACGTAGTGAGCTGATGATTTTCCTCAGCGCGCAGCCAGCCCAGGACGAACCCTGCGTGCAGCCCCACCCGCCATTGGTCGAGAGAGCTGTTTGAGCCGCCGCCGTGGATGACCTTGCCGCTGTAAAGCAGGGCAGACCCTGCCGTCATGGTTGCATGGCAAGTTTGGGCTGCCTCGACGGCTGGCAGTCTCCCCGGCCAGCGATGACTGCCCGGGGCCATAACCGTAGCGCCGTTCTCCTCAGTGAAATCGGTCAGAGCGAAAATGGCAGTGACGGTTAACTCGGTATCTTTGCCTGCTGCTTCGGGCCAGTTCAGCTCGTCTCGATGCAGCAGTTGAGGCGTTTCGCCGGGTCCAATGCAAATCAGTTGCCCAGTATTGAGGTGGTAATTGTCCTCACCAAGATAGTGATCGGCCATGCCCTTGTAGAGAGAGTCACACAGTACCTCGCCCCAGGTGGGCGACATGTCGGCTAGGCCGGTAATCCGTTTAGTCTCGTTGCCGTGAAAGTCTTTCCAAAATTCGTGACCGGTAGAAGCACCGGCGGGGTGATTGGCCACTGCGGGCAGAACGTCGTCCCTGAGTTTCTGTAACGTTTGAGAGTCAAGAAAGTCATCGATGATTAAGCCTCCATCGTTATCGAAGGCCTGCCATATTTCTTCGTGAGGCGTCCGTCGTGAGAGGTGTTTGAGTTCGGGCATACGGGTCGCTCCAAAATAAGATGAAGATGTGACGGATTTTACTACTGGGATTCTCTGTAGGCGGCTTGCAAATTCCATCGGTGAAAACCGGTCATCAGTTGCTCCAGTGTGGGTTCGATGGCGTACTTAGGGTCGATGCTGGCATCGGCGGAAAAAGCTTCGCCCGTGATGTCGTTGAGTGCGGCTTGTCTGGCCTGTTCGAGAATGTCGTCCAAATAGGACACGTAGTTCTTTACAGCCTCGCCACCGACGATTTCACCGTGGCCGGCAACGATTGTATTTGGGCTGATGGTATTGGCCATTTTGCTCAGAGTGGCGCGATAGTCAGCAATGCCCCCAGATCGTGCCCACGGGATTGTGCCCGCACCAAAAATCAAATTCGCAGTCCACGCGATTTTTTCGTTGGGCAGATAGACAACACTGTCATGCGGCGACATGCCGGCACCAAACCAATGCATTTCAACAATCCTGCCGCCTAAATCCACCGCCCATACGGTGTCAAAGCCCACGTCGGGTAGCCGAAGTTCGACCCCATTGAAAACCGACAAGTCGCCGTTCACTGTACCTCGCATGGTCTGAGCGATCCCCTCTACGGTGGAAATTCGCAGCGAATCGATAGTGCTTTGGTGGGCGATGATGAGCGTGTCGTCAGGGAAAACGTGATTGCCAAAGACATGATCACCAAACGCATTGGTGTTTAGTAAGTAGCGGATTGGCAGATCTGTTACTGCTCGCACTGCGTCGATAATCTGCTGGCCCATTTCTCCGTTAAAGTGCGAGTCGATCACCAGCACGGCGTCTTCACCCACGATAAAACCCGCGTTGTCCGCAAAGGGTGTGTTGGACATGAGCGCGTACACACCGTTGCTCAGTTGGCGTGTTTCTAGCTGCACGCCCCTTGGATGCAGTGGGGGTGGTATAAACCCCGGCGGTGGAGAGGGGGGCGTCGCCAGTCTGGCGTTCGGTTGCACCCCTGTTTCTTCTACTGGCGCCATGCTGGCATGGACTACCGAGAACGCACAGGTCAGAAGGAACGCAGCAAAAATCTTCATGAATCCAATCCTCTGTCAATGCATACACAATAGAGCAAAATGCGAAAAAAAAATTCTAATTAGCGCTTAGGATTTGCTGCTGTGCTGGTCCAGCACTTTAACGATCTCGACTTGGTAGGATTCGTACCAGCCTGATTTGCCGAGGGCTTGGGCCTGCTGGTGCTC